>JAKFEP010000130.1:0-4388 GCA_036675645.1 Methylotenera sp.
TGCCATTATTTGCAACTACGCCAATGGTGACATGGTCGGCCACTCGGGCATTTTACCGGCTGCCATTAAAGCAATCGAAACCCTGGATACGTGTGTTGGGCGCGTCGTTGCGGCTGCACAATCAGTAGGCGCAGAGGTGATTATTACCGCAGACCACGGCAATGCAGAAGCCATGTTTGACCATGATAGCAACCAGGCACACACGCAACATACCATTAATTTGGTACCGCTTATCTATATAGGCAGAAATGCATTATTAGCCGATACTGGCGCGCTTTCTGACATTGCACCGACTTTATTGGCGATGATGGGTTTGCCGCAACCTAAAGAAATGACCGGCAAAAATCTGATTACTTTTGTCTCGTAAGTTTCTAATGCTTAAATGGTTGTTTATTTTTTGCTTGTGCGTAGCTAGCACAACCAGCATCGCCGCTAAAAAAATTGATGCTGCAAAAGAAGACTTGAGCGATTTGCATGAAAAAATAAACGCCCTAAAAAAAGAGTTGGATAGCAACCAGGCTGCGCACAAAGATGCTGCTGACGCCTTAAAAAACTCTGAAACTGCGATTAGTAGCGCCAACAAAAAACTACGCGAGATTAATCAAAAGCAGAATAAAAATAAAACTACGTTGAGCACCCTAAAAAAACAATCACTTACTTTGAATGAAAAGCTAAGCCAACAGCAAAAACGCTTGAGCAGCTTGTTACGCCAGCAATATATGCACGGCGACCAAAGCTATACCCGGCTCATTTTACAAAATAAAAATCCGAGCGAAATTGCGCGTGATGTGAAATATTTTAGCTATATTGCTAAAGAGCATGCCAAAGTGATTGATGAGATGCAAGGCAACTTAGAAAAAGTAAAAGCCCTTAACAACAAAACAGCTGAAGCCCTGAGACAGGTAGCGGAACTAAAAGCCAAGCAGGAGAAAGAAAAGAGAACATTAGAAGCTCAAAAATTAGAAAAATCCAAAGTTGTTAAAACCCTGTCTAAACAAATATCAGCGCAACGGGGTCAAATTAAAAAGCTGACTCGGGATGAAAAAAACCTGTCTAATTTGGTTAAACGCTTGGCTAAGATCGTTCCTAAGAAAATCAAAAAACCTAAAACAAAAACAAACAAGCCAAGTCCGAATAAAAATGACGATAAGCCAGAGGTGATTGTCAATAATGAAGAAACGCCTAGCAATGATTATGCAGGCGTTAATTTTTCCGCATTAAAAGGCAAACTGCGTTTGCCCGCACGCGGTGAGCTAACCAACCGGTTTGGTGCGAAACGTTACGATACGGGCATTTCGTGGAAGGGTCTGTTTATCAGGGCTGCAGAAGGTGCCGATGTCAAAACAGTTGCCAGCGGCCGCGTGGTGTTTGCCGATTGGATGCGCGGCTTTGGCAATTTGATTATTGTCGATCACGGTAGCGGCTACATGAGCTTATATGGTAATAACCAGGCGGTATTGAAGTCAGTGGGGGAAGAGGTCACTGCAGGCGATGCGATTGCATCTGTTGGTAACAGCGGCGGCAATGAGAGTAATGGCGTGTATTATGAGTTGCGCCGCAACAGCCTGCCATTTGACCCGATGAGCTGGAGTGTGCGTTGAAATTAGCGCTAACTGCTTGGCACTCTAACTAGAAAAGTCGTAAAAAAAGCACCCGAATCGGGTGCTTTTTATTTTAGCTAAGGATTAATTAGCAGGCGCTTCATCAGCTTGCGCTGACTCTGCTTGTGCTGCGTCTTGTGGTGTTGCTTCTGGTGCAGCCGCCGCTGGTGCCGCGTCAACTGGTCGTGTTTCGCCTGGCACACGCTCTTCAGCAGTTGGCTCATAACCGCCACCTGTTTCAGCGGGCGCAGCTTCTGCTGCTGGTGCTTCAGCCGCTGGCGCAACTTCTGCTGCCGGCGCTTCTTCTGCTGGAGCCTCAGCTGCTTTTTCACCACAAGCTGTTAAGAATAATGCGGCTAACAATGTTGCTAATAATGCTGATAATTTCATAGTAACTCCCATAAGTTAATTTATAAATTTGACTACTGATACAGTTTAGACACTTTTACCGAAAAAATTCAAGCCGCCCAAACGATTAATGCAATAAACAAGCCAATATACACAATTTTTTGGCAAATTTGTACATTTAAAGTTCAAAAAATCTTATTTTTAATCATTTAGCCCAATTGATGGATTGTAGTGCTTTATTGGTAATGACTAGCAATTAACCGACCCTTGACATAAGCCTCTAACTCATATGTACTATTGCGATAGCCATGTCGGCATGACCAAATATAGCGCCACAGTGTCATCCCATGCAAAAACTGTGAGACATGCGTGAGTTCGTGTCCCAGCAACTCAATTCCAGTTTTGGTGTTTGGCACATAGACGCCTGACCTGAAATATATGCGCTTACCCAGCACCACCGCACACATATTTTGCCTCAACCAAAACGGTACCATACCCTCAATGATGCGTGCATGTTCCAGCACTACATTTGCAAAGTACGGCTTAAAGATAGTGCGCTCTTGCACCGTTAAGGGGCGGCCTTTAATTGACTTCAATTGCTGACTATATTTATTCACCAATGGCATGTAATAACACGCGCCGCATCATGTCCGCATGCCGGTGCTCAAACAGGAAAATGCCTTGCCACTGTCCCAGTGCGACTTTTCCTTGTTGGATCGGGATCGATAAACTTGTCTGCGTTAGCGCGGTGCGCACGTGCGCCGGCATATCATCATTACCCTCGACTGTATGAATAAACAAGCTGTCGCCATCTGGCACCAGACGGTTGAAAAACGCCTCCATATCCACCAGTACATCAGCATCGTAGTTTTCATTAATCAGCAAGCTGGCGGAGGTATGCTGAATGTACAAAGTCAGCAAACCAGTTTCTAGTCCTAGTGCTTTCACCCAATCAAGCACTTGCGGGGTGATATCGTAGAGTTTGCGACCTTGCGCCTTTACGTTGATGTGTTGGGTAAATTGACGCACTTTTAAATGCCTTGCGATGAATAACGAGGATATATTAGCATAACTTATTCGTTGCTTATTTTCATGCAAGGAGGGTGCAAATGATGGTTAGCGGGACCAGATGGTCGCCATGATAAAAAAATAATATGAAATAAATACACGCTCTAGTAGTGAGTTACCAGCCAAATCGATGGCCAAAACCTAATCCCCAGCCAAAGCGGCTGCCGTGCCAGTGGTGGCCATGTCCATAAAAACCACGTCCATAATACCCACCATAATATGGCCCCCAATATGGGTCATAGTAGCGGTTATTATTGAAGGCACGCTCGCGCCGCAATTGTTTTTCTGCGGCTGCTTTTTCTTTTTCGCGCTTGTTCATTTCTTCTGCTATGGCGTTTTGTTTAGCCAGCTCATTACTTTGTTGAATATAATCCAGAACTTTTGCATCAACGCCTTGTTTATTCAAATCGAGCACTTGTGTCGAGCTTAGCTCATAGCGTGAATTGCTGTTTTTAATTTTCGCAATAATCTCATCTGCACTTTTGCCGGCTTTGCTATCGGCCACAATTTCATCCAAGCTTACCGTCGCCACTGGTGGCGGAATCAGTTTTGCCAGTTCTTCAGGTGTAATACGTTCTACTTGACTCGGCTTATTGCCAGTGCTGACACAACCAGAAACCAACAACAGGCTTAACATTAACAATAACAAACGTTTCATTTTGCACTCACTTTCTTTAAGGCAGGTGATGCACCTGTGATACTGGCATCAAAATCGTGCCGTTTTGTTTGGTATAAGCCCATCACTTTTTTTACATAACCCCGCGTTTCTTTGTAAGGCGGAACTCCCTTATACTTATCTACTGCGCCCTCGCCCGCGTTGTAAGCGGCCACGGCCAATGTCACATCACCGCGAAAATAAGACAGCAGCCAGCGCAAATAAGCCACGCCGCCCTTAATATTTTGGCTGGCATTATAGGCATTTTTTACATTAAAACGCTCTGCTGTGGCCGGAATCAACTGCATCAAACCATGCGCATCAGCATTAGATTTTGCGTTAGTCTTGAAATTAGATTCAGCAGTAATAATCGACAACACCAACCTTGAATCCACTTTATACCAAGTGGAAATAGTTTCTACCAAATCAAGCACCCAGCGTTTACTTTTTGGTAACCTCGCCACATAATCTTCTACCGCTTGTGAATCACCATATTGAATAGCTGGCGCACGCTCTGGCGCTACTGCCTCCAATACACATAGCGGCGTGGCATTGGTTTTAATCTCAATCGTTTCCAACATTTTTTGTGCTTCAAAATGCCCATGCATCGCCGCTAACCCGAACAAATTGGCGGCATAATCACGATTGGCGGGCACGCCGCGCCCAAATGCATATAACATCCCTAATCGATACAAACCTTCCGCACTGCCATAACG
>JAKFEP010000152.1:0-26220 GCA_036675645.1 Methylotenera sp.
CCAGCTCCAGCTCCAGCTCCAGCTCCAGCTCCAGCTCCAGCTCCAGCTCCAGCTCCAGCTCCAGCTCCAGCTCCAGCTCCAGCTCCAGCTCCAGCTCCAGCTCCAGCTCCAGCTCCAGCTCCAAGCACATCAACATCACCAAATATCATACAAGTGGCTTTAATGCCAGCTGTAGACATCAGTAAAAATATTACGCAAGCGCTCGGGTACTCAAGTATGCGTATTCAGTCTACAAGTGAGCAAGCTAAAGTAACCAGTAATGGTGGTGCATTTAGGATTTCCTGCGCCCCAAGTCATATGAGCAATGATGACCCAATGGTATATCCTAACCAGCAGGGTGCAACTCATCACCATACTTTCTATGGCAATACCTCGGTTAACTACAAGAGTAATTTATCCACCTTGTCTACAACGGGCAACAGTACCTGCAATGGCGGCACTATGAATCGCAGCGCCTATTGGCACCCAACGATGATAGATATTAGTACAAAAATGCCTGTACTACCTGACCAAGGAGCTATCTTTTACTATAAAATTGGTAGTGCTCCAGCTAGCGCCATTAAAGCGCCACCAAAAGGCTTGCGCATGTTAGTGGGCAACCCTAAGGCCACTTCGGCAGGTGAAGTACAAGCCGCTAAATATGTTTGTATTAACATTGCACTGCAACATAGCAACGGTATGGCTTGGCAAAAATCCATTCCTAATTGCGGAACAGATAGCTATTTACAAATGGTAGTAGAGTTTCCTCAGTGCTGGGATGGCAAGAACTTAGATAGTCCTAATCACAAAGACCATATGGCTTATCCAAACGGGCAGACCGCAAACAGATGTCCGACCACTCATCCTGTTGCGATTCCATTAATCACATTGAACATGAACTTCAAGATTAAAGCTAATGGACAAACCACTAAATGGCGCTTGGCGAGTGATAATTATGCTAATACATCACCTGGCGGCTATTCAGGGCATGCTGATTGGGTAAATGGATGGGATGAAGCGAGTATGAATGGTGTTGTTAAGAATTGCTTGAATGCTAATAAAGACTGTCATGCGCATCTTTTAGGTGATGGCAGGATGTTCTACTGATTCAATCATAGTTAGCAATTACTGAGAAAAAAAAGCCAGACTAAGTATCTGGCTTTTTTGTTTTTGGTGTTTATGAATTAGTTGATCTGGCTATCACAGATTTGTAATAGTCGATAGTCTGTGCAGCTACCACCTCAGGTGAAAATCTCTTTTTACAGTCTTCAATAGCATTTTTAGATAAAAGCTGCATTTTTATAGGGTCATCAATAAGCTCTAGCAGTTTATGGGCGATACTGTCTGGTGATGGTTCTGCTAACAATCCATTGTATCCATCCACAATTATTTCTTTCATACCCCCTACAGCTGTCGCTATAGTAGGACATCCTGTGGATAAAGCTTCTAATAGGGAGAGTGGAAAGTTTTCATATCTTGAGCATACTACAGTCACTAACGAGTTCTTTCTTAAGCCTGAAATTTGATCATGGCTACAGCTACCTAAAAACCGAATACGATTTTTTATTGTCTGTTCAGGAATAAACTGTTCAATATACTGGTTAAAATGAATGGTCTTACCTTCAATAGATACCCCTCTGTCGGGGCCAACAAATACAAGCTCAATATCTTTGTTTCTTAAAGCGACCAAGCGGAATGCTTCAAGTGCCAAATCGCCGCCCTTATGTAAATCGAATCGGGCAACTACTAAAATAAAAGAAGCATTATTAGGGTTGTATTGCCATTGATCTTGTATGCTGACCTCGCAAACAGGGTTTGGAATAACTTTAGCATGAGGCAAAGCGATGTCATAGTATTCCCTGACTTTTTCTAATACATCTAAACTTGGTGACGTGACGCCATGAGCTGTTTTTATACCATTACCCTCATGAAAAACTCTCACTTTGTAGTCTGGCTTTTGATCCATTTGCATAATGGGACCATGAATAAACCATGGTCCATGCAATCGAGTCACAACAGCTACGTTACTTATTTTTATTAAGTGATTAGCAACGCCAAAAGTTTCTTCCATTTCCAAAATATCCAGCGGTTTTTTTGATTGTTGAATTGCCCAAGCAATATCATGCGCTACTCGCGTTATCCATCTATGATATGCAATTGATTGGCTGTATGAGAACTTTAGCCTATAGAGAATCTTATCGATTAATATTTGTAGAGAGCTACTATTTCTAGCGAAGTTTGGGATATGGAGTAAATCATCTTCAGGCTTAGAATCTATAATTATTTCAGTTAGAATAATCGGCTGAATTTCATCACCTAGACCCTGCAAAATATTTTGAATATATGTGCCTATCCCGTTAGGAACGTGATTGAGCGGCCAACTAGGTGCGGTATAGCCTACCCGCAAGATATTTTTTTTATTGTTTCTGGTCACTAGAATATATTCTTTCGTTTTTTAACAAATACCTCTGTTTTTTTAAAAACTCCGACTGTCCCAATAGCGCGCCCGCCAATAGTAAGTGCATAGGCCCCATGCCGCTATTGGGCACCGAATCAATCAGACAAATAGCCAAAATTAAGGTTAAAGCAGAGAAGTAAACCTTATCTCTGGGTTCTTGAATGTACCTAATATTTTTCATGGCGTAATATAGCGGGGTTATCAAGATTGCGTAAAAAAACAAAAACCCAATGCCGCCAAATAAGCCAAACTGTACAATCCATGTGCCGTCGGTAACTGATATGTCTTTACCTGAAGGACTGTATACTCGATTTCTACCCCAGCCACCCCAGCCAACAAAAGGTTTTTCCAAGGCACGTTTTAACAGTGCTTCTTCATTTTCGAACCTGAACTCTAAAGATTGCCCTCTATCCGTGCTGTACTCGTTGATAGTGCTAATAATTGCTTTATCTGGAATTATTTGCATAATTTTTCCAACGGGATATAACAGCACAAAAGCAGCTATTAATAATCCCCATTTAATTTGCTTGCTTGGTGAAAATTTATAAATAAATATAGCACTCAAGGCCACATAAAAAAGGGCTGACCATGTTTTAGACAAAACAAGAATAGCGGACAGGTAAAATATAACCATTACCGGTGAAAACTTACCAATGCGAACTTTGTTTTTGTGTAAAGCCATGGCAGCAATACTGCACGTAGCTATGATAAAAGCCAAGGTTAGCCCATGCCCAACAAACACTGTGGATCTAAAGCCGCCACTTCGCACCTGTTGCACAAAATCAGCGGCATGATATCCATATACGATGCGGTGCAATTGAGGACTAAATCTGAACTCATACAGCATAGGCAGTGAATATATCAACGCCAATATGACGAGTATTTTAAAAATGTTTTCGTTATCTTTTACGCTATTGAAGAAATATCTGCCTAGGAAAAAAGGAATTATCCAAATAAGCGTTTGCACAAAGCTAGAAAAAGCATCGTAATAGGTAAGCCCAGGTAAGAATTTCCCCCCTACTATTATTGGCGACTGATTAAGGTGTACTGATACAAGTGCAACGCCCAAATAGCCAATTACTAACTTGATTATTATCCCTGATTTGTCGATACGTAATTTCTTGCCTAATAAAAACAATATGACTACAAGGGATAGTGATGTAATTGTTTCTCTATGCAGAGGTGGCAATAGCGGTGGGTCGATAATAAAATTGCTAGGCAACAGCAATATCGACAGTGTGGTTGCAGTGAAAATCGCATGCTTAGCCGGATACTTAATAAGCAACCAAAATACAACAATGGGCCAGCTCCAAAAAACCAGATAAGCGATCGTATTCGGCATTATTTGTATCTATACAAAATTTTTATTAAATAGGTGCACATGTAACTAATCACTTGGCCTGTTTTTTAATTGAACTGTGAGAATGTTTGAACAATTGAATTGTGCACTTTTTAGTAATATCAAATTTTAGCCTCTTACTATACCCAAATATTATCTAAGTAGGTGTCAGGAATAACTTTAAACTATAAAAAACCTAAAATAACTTTACCAAGAACATATCCTACGCCAACTATAGGCAACATCCTTATTTCTTTAGAAAATGTAAATACAGAGTTTTTTGCTAATGTCCAATAGGTCAATGGTAGCGATATCCAAACATTTAATGCTACAACCCAAATAGCCCCAAGAAACCCAAACAGATAGAAGAATACTGGCAATCCAACAAATAGCCCTATTGTTCTGACCAACATAACCCACATTCTTACCTTGGTAATAGAGAGAGCCGATAGACACTCCATCGATACTAAAGATAAGGTGTTGCCAATGACTGAGAAAACTAATATTTGCAGAATCCAGCCAGCATCATTATAACGCTCGTCGTAAAGAGTGTGTACTATTAAAGGGCCGAGTGCGATTAGAAGCCCGGCTACAAAAAAAATGGGAAAATCCAAGTACAGACGAACTTTATAGTATTTATCTTTTAGTAGTTGCCTGTCGCCATGTACTTGTGAAGAAAAAACAGGAAACACGATTTTTTCTGCTAGCGTTTGAGTCACGGTAGTCAGCATCGCAACTAACATAAAAGCAATGCTGTATACACCAAGGTCGGCCGCATCAATTTTAGCTGCAAAAAATAACTTATCACCCTGCGAAAATAAATAGGTTAGTGCTGACGCAATCACGATCCATTTGCTAAATTGAAATACCTCTTTAACAATGGCTTTATCCCACACGAACTTATGTCGAAATGGGAAAAGAGAGTAGCTTAAATAGGTGCTTATTATTAAAGATACTAGCCCGGCGGATAACAAAGCCCAGATTGAAGGGTATAGCCATACCCAGATAACCATAACCGATGTCCCTATTACTTGAGAGAAGAGTTCAATAAGCTCAAGTTTCCCCACATCTAATTTTCGATGCATGACTGGGGAAGCCATTGATCTGTACCCACCTATCAAAGACCCAACGCCGGCGATTAAAATTAGCAAAGGTAAACGTGAATCGGCGTATATTCCGTGGAAATAACCGGGGATATATTGATTGCCAACTACTAAAATTAACACTGCAGCCACTATAGCGAAAAATACTAGCCAACCGCGCACTACTTGAATGGACCAGACAGCGTTTAATACATGTGGGTCATCATGATTTTTATGTCGAACAACAAAAGCCCACAAGCCCAGGTCAGTAAACATTCCTATCCCGAATATCACTACATAAACAACTGCCATTACCCCAAACATTTCTGGTTCAAGCAGTCTAGTAACGATTAGGTTAGAACCTAGTCTAATTAGTTGACTCAATCCAAAAATTAAAATTACCCAAATGCCCGCAACAAAAATCTTTTTCTTTTCTAACACCTTTAGTCCTAAATTAGTAATTACGCGGTTGTAATTGGTGGCTGAATCTAACTACTTCGTGGCTTACTTTCTGAATAATTGACATCATATTCTACTGGTAAAATATTAGTCAGTGTTGAGTGCCATTTACTAACATTGTAAAGCGGCTCAAAATAATCGGCAAATTCAACAAATATAGTATTCCCTCTTAATAATCGGATGGATAAACTAAAGGGAAATACTGCATAATCTCATTGTTTGAATAACTAAATCATGTTTTGTTGATTTTAAGCTGGATAAAGTTGATATTTATTGGCTTATTTCTATCTAGATCGACGTTGGGGGGACATAGATGGCTGTAGTATTAAGAAAAGAAGGGTTAAGAAAAACCGAATCGGTTGCTGCAATTGTCCTGGCTTTTTCCAGAGAAGAAGATGTTAAAAACGTAATTAACAATTTAAAAAACCAGACCAGAAAACCAAATGAAATCATTGTGATATTTCAGGGGACTAACCCCAGAATTTTGGAGTGGTTGAATCAACAGACGGGCATAACTGTCCACCAACAGGGCAATGTGGGCAGTGCAGGTGGTTTTACTACCGGAATGAAAATGGCTATAGCTAAGGGGCACCAATGGTCGTGGCTGTTAGATGATGATGCTGTCCCTGAACTTAATGCACTGAAACGACTGACGAGTTGTAAGTACTTTGATTCATTAAAAACTGGATTTTTAGCTTCGGTTGTGGTTAATCCAGATAGGCTGGTCTACATGTCTCCACAGGCTGAAGAGTCAAATAAATGGTATGGATCTGTTTTGAAAGAGGGTTGTGTGCCTGTCACTGGCGCAACTTGGATTGGTTGCATGGTTTCTTCTCAGTCAATATTAGACTTTGGACTTCCTATGGAAGAGTTTTTTATGTACGAAGAGGATGTGGAGTTTACATCGCGTGTAGCACGATCTAGAAAGTGTTACTGTGTAATTGACAGCACCGTCGTGCATTATCAAAAGCCAATTTTTGATCCTTTCACTTCAAAAGTAGACATGTTAAAGCATGGATATTATGTCAGAAACCATTTTGCGACTATCAGGTTGTCAAATAAACCATTTATTAAGAAGCTTGCAAGAATATGGCTTTGGTTTTTTAAAAATGCATATGAAATTATCACCGGTAAAGTGCCATTGAAAACCATTATTCCGTTGTTTAGTGGTCTACTTTTCTTTCGTCCAAAGGTCAAGTTTATTAAATAATGGATAGTTTTTAATAATTACTTGAATTTTTGGAGACACTTTGATTAAAAAGCCTGTTACTTGGATTATCACGATTAATTATCGAACAGCCGATCTGGCGATTGAGTCATTGCGCGCACTTGCACCTCAGCAGGATGCACTACAAGGGGGGCAGGTTGTTATTGTTGATAATGCGTCGGGAGATGGATCTGTCGAAAAGATTTCATCAGCAATCCAATCAAATGGCTGGTCTTCTTGGGCGAGTGTAGTTCCAATGAGCCGCAATGGCGGATTTGCATTTGGCAACAATGTTGGCTTTTCTCGAGCATTATCAGCGCAAAATCATGTTGATTATTTATTGCTATTAAATCCAGACTCTGCAGCAAGACCGGGTGCGATTGAAAAGTTGATCACTTTCATGAATGAACATCCTGATGCTGGAATCGCTGGAAGCCGTTTAGAGAATGCGGATGGAGGCATAGAATGCTCCGCACACGCTTTTCATTCGCCACTCAGCGAGCTAGTTGAGGGTGCGCGCTTAAATTTATTGACACGCATGTTATCTGCTTATGAAGTGACGCCGCCGCTTCGTCATGAGGCGCATCGTTGTGATTGGGTTTCTGGGTCCAGTATGATCATCAGGCGTAAAGTCATCGAAGATATCGGAATGATGGATGAAGGCTTTTTCTTGTATTTCGAAGAGGTCGATTTTTTTCAGAGAGCGGCTAAGGTAGGCTGGCAAACCTGGTATGTCCCAGAATCTATCGTGATGCACATTGAAGGTGCATCCACGGGAATTAAAAGCACACAACGACGTCCTGCCTATTGGTACAATTCCCGCAGACGCTATTTTGTCAAACACTATGGTATTGTAGGGCTAATAACAGCTGATTTATTATTATCAATCGGCCGCTTAACTTTTTGCCTTAGACGATTGCTGAAATTGGGTGCACAGGGTAAGCAAGCCGACCCTAAATACTTTATGTTTGATCTGTTAACGAGTGACTTGCGCGCAATTCTAACTGGTAAAATCCGGCAAATACAAAGAAAGAGTTGAGTCTTGAATAAAAAAAATACAGATAGCACCGCAACGGTCGGAATTGTTGTGATTGGCAGAAATGAAAGCCAACGACTATCTTCCAGCCTTCAATCAATGCAAAGTAGCAAATGCCCCCTCATTTATGTGGATTCTGGTTCTACCGATCATAGTGTCACCATTGCTGAGCCGCTAGTAGACGCTGTGCATGAATTGGATCCAGCTAAACCATTTTCCGCAGCAAGGGCCAGAAACGAAGGGTTTGAACGCCTTGCTGCATTATTTCCGACATTGGAATTGATACAATTTGTTGATGGTGACTGCGTATTATCTGAAGGTTGGTTAGATGCTGCCCGACAAAGCATGTTGGCCGATACTAAGCGTGCAGTCATCATCGGTCATCTTCAAGAATGCAATCCTGACATCAGCATTTACAATCGTCTCTGCGCATTGGAATGGAAATCGCCCGCAGGCGATTTGAAAAACTTTGGTGCATTAGGTGGGATCTTTATGGTGCGTGTTGATGTGTTTAGAGCGTTGGGTGGATTTAATGCCAGCGTAATTGCAGGTGAAGATTCAGAATTCGGTGTACGTTTGAGCCTAGCTGGTTATAAAGTTACGAAGATCGACCATGCTATGGCGATTCATGATGCAAATATGACAACCTTTAGCCAGTGGTGGACAAGAGCAGTGCGTGCCGGCCATGCTATTGGTCAACGCGCGCATTTAAACGGAAATACAAGTGTTAAAGATTGTGTGCAAGAGCGCAAAAGCACCTTGTTTTGGGGTATAGCAATACCATTGTTGGCATTTTTGTTGCTTATTCCTACACGCGGTTCAAGCATATTGATGCTATTGGCTTATCCTGTCCTTGCCTTGAAGGTCTATTTATTTCGCCGCAAACAAAATGAAAACGCTAGTGATGCTATTGTTTATGCCAAATTTATTGTGCTAGCGAAATTCGCAAACGGCTTGGGCTTGCTAAAGTTTTATTTCAACAGGTTTAAACAGCGCTATGAGATCATTGAGTACAAATAATTAAATGATTATTTACAATCATGCTCATCTTGCTTGTTTGGTATTAATTTGGAGTTTCTGGGGTGGTAAATGAATAAGAAGTTAAAAGTAGGCTTGCTTGGTGCAGGCTATATTGTTGATTCACACGCAAAGGCACTTAAAACACTTTCAAACGTGGAAATAGTTGCAGTGTGTGATCGCGCAATACAGCGTGCTGAAGACGCTGCCAGAACGTATGCGATACCGCATGTATTTGGTGATTTGGGTGAGATGTTGAAGCTGAAGCTAGATGTGGTGCACGTGCTATTGCCACCTGATCTGCACATTAATGCGACTAGACAAATTCTGGAAGCGGATACGAGTGCCTTTCTAGAAAAGCCGATGGGATTAGACGCGGCTGAATGCCAGGTATTAGTCAATCTGGCTAAAGAAAAAAATCTAAAATTAGCCGTTAACCATAATTTTTTGTTTTTACCAGCTTACGAAACATTAAGGAAACAAGTTGCGGATGGCACTATCGGTCATCTAGATCAAATCACAATTAATTGGCTCTATACGCTCGGCTTGATCCAGTTTGGCCCATTCAATAATTGGATGCTGCGTGAACCACAAAATCTTTGGTTTGAATTGGGGCCACATTTAACCGCATTTATGCTGGATTTATTAGGCCCAGTAGATGAAATTAGCACACATGTCTCTAGGCCAATCGATTTGCCAGGAGGCAGTCGTGTTTATCGTAAGTGGCACATCCATGGCGTTAAAGGGAATACAAGTATCGATTTAAATATGTCAGTAACACCCGGATATACGGATAGGAGTATTACGGTGCGCGGGCATGCCGCCACAGCCAAATGTGACTTTGACCGTGATATTTATTATCGCGATGAGCCAAGCGGCCACGGTATGTTACTGGATAGTTTTATGACGAATGTCTCTATAGCTGGCCAACTTGGTTTAAACGCACTAAAAAACGTAGTTAAATCAGTAAAGCATACTCTAAAGAAATCGCCAGAAGCAAATCCGTTTGGTATCAGTATTGCGCGCAGCATTAAAACATTCTATGACACCCTCGAAGGTACACTAGACCCAAGGCTGGAAGGCCAATTTGGGGTAAATGTGATTGCAGCTTGTGAGCGCATTACCAAACAAGCCAATTTTGATAAACCACTTGCCACTGAACAAGTGTGGGCTGTGCTTCCCCCAAACAAAAAACCGACGATACTGGTTATTGGGGGTACAGGTTTTATTGGAAAGTATTTAGTAAAAAAACTGACTGAACAAGGGCATGGGGTTAGGGTGGTAACTCGAGGTATCAGTGCAGGTAATATCGGATTAGCTGGGTTGCCGGTGGAGCTGATTCAAGGAGATATCGCTGACGCTGGGTTTATGGATAAAGCGCTGGACGGAATCGAAGTGGTTTATGATTTAGCTAAAGCTACCGGAAGCAAATGGGAAGATTATTATAAAAATGATGTATTAGTCACTAAAAATATAGCTGAACGAGCACTAGCGCATGGTGTGAAGCAATTTATTTACACAGGAACCATCGATTCCTATTATTCTGCGGACGCAAACAGTGTAATTACCGCAGATACTCCGCTCGATCCAAAAATGAAGAATCGTAATTTATATGCCAAATCTAAAGCAACATGTGAGGCGATGTTGCTGGAAATGCACAAGCAGTCAGATTTTCCGGTCACTATATTTAGACCGGGTGTGGTGATTGGCAAGGGCTGCCCGCCTGCGCACTGGGGAGTTGGCATGTTCCAATCAGAAAGCCGTGTACAGTTTTGGGGAGATGGAAATAATAAATTGCCTCTGGTATTAGTAGAAGATGTAGCAGACGCGCTAGTGTTGGCTTTAAACAAAGCGGGCATAGCAGGGCAGACCTTTTTATTGACCGACGAGCCTTTGCTAAGCGGTCGTGATTATGTGGATATTGTTTCTGCTGAGAGTGGGACAAAACTCCGTGCTGAGGCCATGCCGATTTGGAAATTTTTTATCATAGATGCTTTTAAAGAAGGCGCTAAAAATTTAATTAAACATCCAAACCGTAAAGTGCCGAGTTATCGGGATTGGGATTCACGAAGTCATCGGGCGCGCTATGACAGCACAAAAACAAAAGACATATTGGGCTGGCAACCAGCAGGCACTAAGGCTAAACTAATTGAAAATGGGATTGTTTCGGCAGTGCGTGAATTTAGTAAGTAATGTGAACACTCCTTTTAATAGAGAATAGACTTTTAGTAGGATTAATTATGACTTACCTGCCGGTTTTGTTCGGTTATCACACCAACAATATTGGGAATAGCCACGTCCCTGTCTCATTGTGCAAATATTGGAATGATGGAGGTAGAGCGGTTAAATTGGTAGTACCTAGTATTGAAAAGAATCTCAGTTACCCATGGCTCCAGCCTGCAATGACTAGGCTTAAAAAAATCTTGGTTTATAAATTAGGTATTAAAGACCAACCGAGGTTAGTGACTGAAAAGAAATTCTTTGAATCAGAGAAGTCTGCACCTGTAGTATTTCTTTGGGCAGGTTTGTCTCTAGATGTTTTTGAGCAGTTTCATAAAAATGGAACTAAAATTATTATTGAACGAATTAATTGCCACAATGCAACAGCGCGTTCAATCATACAAAATGCAGAGCATAAGTGGGGCGTTAAAACAGATAATGTAATTAGAGATGATAAAATTGCCAGGGAAAATAGAAAACTAGCACTGGCAGACGCAGTTTTTTGCCCTAGCCCTATGGTGAGACAATCCATGCTTGATAATGGAGTTCCAGCAGAGAAACTGCTCTCAACTAGCTATGGGTGGGAGCCAGAAAGATTTCCTTCCATTTCAATTCCACGTAAAGAAAACTTAAAGCCGGTCTTTTTATTTGTGGGTAAGTTGTGCTTACGTAAAGGGTTGCCTTTGCTATTGGAAGCATGGAGGCGTGCTGAAATTGATGGAGAGTTGCTTCTTTGTGGAGCTATAGACCCAGATTTTCAAAGCGCTTTAGCTGTGCAGTTAAAACAAAAAAATGTTCGTCATCTTAGCTTTACTAATGATATAGGTGAAGTTTATAAACAAGCAGATATTTTTGTTTTTCCTACTCTGGAAGAGGGTGGGCCGATGGTAACTTATGAAGCAATGGCATTTGGAATTCCCCCACTAGTGACAGCAATGGGGGCTGGGGCTATAGTTCAGAACGGTGTAAATGGCGTGGTCTTGCCTGATATGGATGTTGACGCCTGGGTTGTAGCCATGCGAGATATGGCTGAAAATAGACAAAAAAGACTCGACTTAGGAGCAAGTGCAAAGCTGCGCGCTCAGGATTTTACTTGGAAGAATGTGGCAGAACAGAGAGCGAAATTACTTGAAGCTAAGTATCCTAAACTTTGGGGCGGTTGCCCTTAAAATATTGAATTTCATTAATTAAATAAGTACCCATAACGATAAAAACAATGTCAAAATCAAATAATAATTCAAATGATATTTCATCAGAGACTCCTGATTGGTCGCGTGAATATAAGCGAATGTTTGAATGGTCACCTTCACGTTCTTTATTAGCAAGTATCAGAGCCTATCAACGATTGTCACTATCACCTAACTTTTTCAATAAAACTATATTAAAAAATTGGGCTGTTTTGCGGCATCGGCTGTGGAGCGTCATCACCGGTGCGGATATTCCGGTAAATTGTCGGATTGAAGGTGGGTTACTAATTCCACATCCAAACGGGATTGTTATTCATCCTGAAGTTAAAATAGGTCCAAATTGCTTGATATTTCAACAGGTTACACTCGGTACACTATTAGGTCCAGAGGTGCCAGAGCTTGGTGGACATGTGGATATTGGTGCTGGTGCTAAAATACTTGGCAATATAAAAATTGGCAATCATGTGTGTATAGGCGCCAATGCCGTTGTGATGCGAGATATACCGGCAGGGAAGACCGCTGTGGGAATTCCCGCCAGAGTTTTAGAATAAGGCAATTAAAAAATAGTTGGCCAAATTGAACCGAGACACACTGGTTATTAGAGAGAATCAATGCGCATTGCCTATTTTATTAACCAATATCCCAAAGTGAGCCATAGCTTTATCCGGCGTGAGATTCTTGCCTTGGAGCGCTTGGGCATGACTGTCCAGCGCATTGCATTAAGAGGGCTGAATGATACATTGGTGGATGCCGATGATTTAAACGAGCGCAAAAATACCCAGTATGTACTAGATGGTGGCAGGTTTAAAATACTATCCGCTGTCGTTAAAACGCTTTTTTCAAATCCAGCAGCTTTTCTTTTAACGTTAAAATTAGCTATAAAAATGGGCTGGCATGCCGATAGAGCCTTGCCTTATCATTTAATATACTTTGCTGAAGCATGCCAAATTTTTTGTTGGATGAAGTCTTTTGGTGCGCAGCATGTGCATGCTCATTTTGGCAGCAATTCGGCCGAGGTTGTCATGTTGGCACATGCCTTGGGTGGGCCACCATACAGTTTTACAGTACACGGACCAGAAGAGTTTGATAGGCCAAAAGCACTTAAGCTTGCTGAAAAAATTCAACAAGCAGCTTTTGTCGTTGCAATAAGTTCTTATGGGCGAAGTCAGCTGTATCGATGGATAGATTATGCATGCTGGCACAAAGTAAAAGTTATCCACTGCGGGCTTGAACAGTCCTTTTATAGTGACGCATCTTCAGACTCCCCAATTAAAGCACGTTTGGTTTGTGTCGGCCGATTATGTGAGCAAAAAGGCCAGCTTCTATTGTTGGAGGCATGCCGAAACTTGCAAGAAAAGGGCATTGCATTTGAATTGGTGCTGGCTGGTGATGGAGAGATGCGAGCCGAAGTTGAACGCATGATTGCGGTTTATGGTATCGGCAATCAAGTGAGAATCACGGGCTGGATTAGTAGCCAGCAGGTGCGAGACGAGATTTTGGCATCATCTGTAATGGTGTTGCCTAGTTTTGCAGAAGGTTTGCCAGTGGTGATTATGGAAGCAATGGCACTTAAACGACCAGTCATCACTACTTATGTTGCAGGAATCCCTGAACTAGTGATAGCTGGTGAAAATGGCTGGCTGGTGCCTGCAGGTTCAGCATCTGACCTGACCAACGCCTTGGTAGAAATGCTTTCTGCATCACGTCAGCGTTTAGTAGGGATGGGTGATGCGGCGTATACCAGAGTCAGGCAACGGCACGATATTGATACCGAGGCGAGAAAATTGGCCTCTTTGTTTCTTGAAAGTACTAAATGAACTTGATGGAAACTTTTCTTTTGGTCGTGGCAATACTGTTACTGACGCCATCGCTGGTTATATTGATACAGGTAGTATCAGCCTATCTGCCCAAAAAGCATACCAGACTTGCTTTGGCTGAGGATAAGGTGATTGCTGTATTAATCCCTGCTCACAATGAGTCTTCTGGAATAGTTGCCACACTTAATTCGATACAGGCACAATTACGGCCGCAGGATCGTTTACTTGTAGTTGCGGATAATTGCAGTGATGATACCGCTGAAGTTGCACTAAAAAATAGAGCAGAAGTCATTAAGCGACAAGATTCTGAAAGGCGGGGCAAAGGCTACGCCTTAGACTTTGGCTTAAGGCATCTTTCCCAGAATCCGCCAGATGCAGTTGTGATTGTTGATGCCGATTGTCTACTAGAGACAAATGCATTGCAACAGTTGGCAGCTAACGCATTGCTTCTTGGTAGACCAGTGCAGGCGTTGTACCTTATGTACGCAAAGGGTGCCGATCTCAAATCCAAAATAGCAGAGTTTGCCTGGTGCGTTAAAAACTTAGTGCGCCCTCTGGGCTATGCCAATTTGGGGCTGCCTTGTCAGTTGATGGGTACTGGCATGGCTTTTCCTTGGGCTACGATGTCAAATGCTGATCTGGCCAATGGCAATATTGTAGAGGACATGAAGTTAGGAATAGATCTAGCCCTTGCAGGAACCCCGCCCATTTTTTACTTACAATCAAAAGTGACCAGTTATTTTCCTTTAGTATCTGAAGTGCAATCAGGTCAAAAAATACGTTGGGAGCATGGACACTTGGCGATGCTTATTACAGAAGCGCCCCGACTATTCGTTCAAGGCCTGTATAAACGTGATATCAGTTTAATAGCAATGGCATTTGACCTAGCTATACCCCCTCTTGCGCTATTGGTCATGCTTTTGCTTGGTTACGCTGGCATCACTGCGGCAATCTTCATACTTAATGGTATGGGGCAGTCAGCATTACAAGTTACATTGCTTTCAATTGCTTTCTTAGGGGTGGCTATTGCTTTTGCATGGTGGGGATGGGGTAAACGTATTATCTCTTTCTCAGCATTGTTATCAGTGCCAATTTACGTCATATTAAAAGTTCCTCACTATTTTAAGTTTTTGTTTAAAAGACAAAAAACTTGGAATAAGACAGAAAGAGATTAGGCTGACGATGGACGATTTCGACCGTGACGTATACTGTATTGGTGGGCTGCCTTTTGATGCGGTAGACTTATCTCAAACAATGAGTCGCTTACGTGACGCAAAACACACGAAAACTCCCTGTTTTCTAACAACCCCTAATCTCAATTTTTTAGCTTTATCGCAGCAGGATGCTGATTTCCGCAACTCGGTCTTACACAGTGATTTAGTGATAGCAGATGGTGCCCCAATTGTTTGGTTGGCTAGGCTGCTAGGTATCCCAATTCAAGAAAGAGTGGCTGGATCGACCTTGTTTGAGGCTCTGGGTAAAGATACACGGGAAAAAATGAAGGTATATTTTTTTGGCGGGCCCACTGGTGTGGCTGCTGAGGCGAGTACATGTATTAATGCGCAATCTACAGGATTAACTTGTGTTGGTTATCATTCGCCTGGTTTCGGAACCGTACAAGAAATGAGTGAAAAGTCGATCATAGACAACATTAATTTGAGCGATGCGGATTTTTTGGTAGTTGCTTTAGGTGCAAAAAAGGGTCAGGCCTGGATTGTGAGTAACTTGCCTAAAATTAAAATACCACTGGTCAGTCATCTCGGAGCAGTGGTCAATTTTGAGGCCAAACGATTGAAAAGGGCGCCGGTAGGGTTGCAAAAAATGGGGTTGGAATGGGCATGGCGCATTAAGGAAGAGCCACAATTATGGCGACGATATTGGGGTGATGGCTTATTTTTGCTACGCTTTCTGGTAACCAAGGTTTTCCCACACGTCATCTGGTTGAGATTTAATCAGCAACGTTTACAAGCGCTTGTAGATAAAAGCAAGGTTGTGTTAGACGACCAAGCATTGAACGTTAATTTAACTGTGTCTGGCGTGGTGATGGATCCGGTCTCGCCTGATATTCGTTCGTTGCTACGGCAGGCCAGTCTGCACAATAAAACGGTACAATTGAATTTAACAGATGCAGAATATCTCAGTTTTGGTATGCTGGGCTTATTGCTCTTATTAAAAAAACAAATGGATAAGCAAGGTAACCAGTTAAAAATTGTTGGGCTCCGGCCTAGTATGAGAAAATTAATGAACTGGAATGGTTTGAATTATTTGCTTGAGTAGGAAACTTGAACTTTAGAAGTTGTTTTCACCAGATTGCTAGCGAAACGCTAAACTAACATTAAGGCATTAAATATGTATGAAGCATTTTATAAGTTGAAAGAGAAGCCATTTTCGATTCAGCCAGATCCGGAATTCTTGTTTTTTGGCCTGCGTCATAGCATGGCCTATGCAATGCTGGAATATGGCGTACAAAATCGAGCGGGATTTTCAGTTATTTGTGGGGAGATTGGTTGCGGAAAAACAACGCTTGTCAGGCATATGCTCAACAATTTTGGTGATGAAATTACAGTTGGTATTGTCTATAACACCCACCAAAATATTGATGATCTGCTCAGTTGGATCATGTTGGCATTCAACCAGCCCTACGAAGGAAAGTCGCATTTAGCCTTATACGATGCTTTCCAACAGTTTTTAATTAAATCCTACGTAGAAAAAAAACGTGTAGTGCTCATTATTGACGAAGCGCAAAATTTAAGCGCTGGCGCGCTGGAGTCGCTGCGCATGTTATCCAACATTAATGCGGATAAAGATCAGTTACTGCAAATTATTTTAGTCGGCCAGCCACAACTGAGAGATTTATTGCGCCGCCCTGACTTACAGCAGTTTTTCCAACGTGTATCTGTTGATTTTTTCATTCCACCTTTAGAGTCGTTCGAAGTTGATAAGTATATTCAGCATCGTTTGCACATTGCTGGGCGCGATGAGCCTTTATTTACGCCATCTGCGACACGCCTGATAGGCGAGGCTGCACGTGGCATTCCGCGTAGCATTAATATCCTCTGTGATACAAGTTTGGTTTATGGCTACTCTACAAATGCAGATAAAATTGACGTTAATCTAGTCCGTGAGGTCATCAAAGACCGTGCCGAGTTTGGCGTATTGGGCGTTTAGGGGCATGTTTTGAATATACTGGTAACAGGTGGTGCTGGTTATATTGGCTCGCATACTTGTCTTGAATTATTGAATGCCGGGTTTGATGTCGTGGTGTTGGATAACTTTAGCAATAGTAAGTTGGAGTCGCTCAAACGCGTTGAAAAATTAACGGGGCGTTCAATTATATTTAAACAAGGAGATGTACGTGACCGTGCCTGTTTACGTGAATTATTTTCGCAGCATGATATTGACGCAGTGATTCATTTTGCTGGGCACAAGGCAGTAGGCGAATCGGTCAGAATGCCACTCACTTATTATGATAATAATGTGTCTGGCAGTGTTGCCTTGGCTGAAGTGATGTCTGAGTTCGGTGTGAAGCGCATTGTGTTTAGTTCATCCGCCACAGTCTACGATACAAACGATGATGCACAAATTCGTGAGGATTCCCCACTAAAACCAATCAATCCCTACGGGCAATCCAAACTCATGGTAGAACAAATCTATCGTGATTTAGCCGTTTCAGATAACCAATGGAGTATTGCGATATTGCGTTATTTTAATCCGGTTGGAGCGCATGAAAGTGGCTTGATTGGAGAAGACCCTAATGGTATCCCGAACAATCTAATGCCGTATATTTCGCAAGTAGCCGTGGGGCGTTTGCAAGAGCTCAGTGTGTTTGGCTCAGATTATCCTACAGTAGATGGGACAGGCGTACGTGATTACATTCACGTCGTAGATTTGGCCTTGGGTCATTTAGCGGCCTTGCAGGCACTGAGTAATTCTGCAGGTTTGATCACGGTTAATTTGGGAACAGGCAAAGGCTGTAGCGTGCTAGAGTTAGTGAAAGCCTTTGAGACTAGCTCTGGCAAGGCAGTGCCGTATCGCATCGTGGCGCGCCGTCCTGGTGATGCTGCTACTTGCTATGCAGACCCAAGCCTTGCCGAATCATTATTGGGATGGCGCGCCAAGCTGGATATTCACGCTATGTGTCGCGATGCTTGGCGCTGGCAATCTAAAAACCCTCAAGGGTATGCTAATGACTAAGTATGAACGCAATGCTGATGATTGGCTTGTCGCGTTCAGTTACGTTAAATATTTAATACGGCTTAATAGGCGCTATTGCCACTGAGTTTGAAGGTGGTAAGTAGTAATATTTTAATATCTAGCCATACTGACCAGTTGTTAATGTATTCAATATCAGATTCAACGCGCTGAATCATTTGATCAATGTCTTTTGTTTCTCCTCGCAGTCCACGTACCTGGGCAAGACCAGTGATGCCGGGCTTAATGTGATGTCGTGCAAAATAGTCAAAAATTCTTTGCGAGTATTCCGTGTCATGTTGCATGGCATGCGGTCTAGGTCCAACTAAGGACATATCACCTTTTAGCACATTAAAGATTTGCGGTAGCTCATCAAGACTGGTTTTCCGTATAAAAGCGCCTACACGAGTGATTCGGCTGTCATTCTTTTCGGCTTGTTTTAGCTTGCCAGGTTCTTCTTTGTGAACATACATACTGCGAAATTTCCAAATTTTGAATGATTTTCCACTCCACCCAGCACGGTTTTGCCTGAAAAAAACAGGTCCTGGACTATCTAACTTAACGGCTAATGCAACTAGCAGCAAAATTGGACTAATGACGATCAATATGAGTGCCGACAGCACTCTATCCTCAATCGCTTTTTGCAGTAAGCGCATCCCTATCAATGGGGTTTCTGATAGCGTGACCACTGGGATACCAGAGATTTCTTTCACGCTATGATTCATTAATCGCAGCGCAAATATGTCTGGAATCCAATGAATCGAAACATATTTATCAAGAACAGTGAGATAAATTTCTTCCAGGGCTTGGCAAGACTTAAGTGGTGTAACGATATAGATGATACTAATGTTGTGCTGTTCAATTAAAGCAGGCAGGTCTTTGATATCGCCCAATATGTCAGGGTCACGTTTTCTTCCCGATGTCTTTCTTCCAGAGCCTTTGATATCTCCCGGCAGTTGCACAAACCCGACGACTTGCTCACCTATCCATGGGTTGCTGGAAATTTTTTGTTGTAAATAATAGGCTAATCGACTTTGTCCAACAATCAATACTTTTTCGTTTTGTTGTGGGTTAAGAATGATTTTTCGATACATAATCCTGAATGCAGCATGCAAAAATAGCTGAGCGAAGTAGCCAATGACATATAGCTCTCCCATTAAGTACCGAGAATAGGTTTCAGTTTGTTTGGTTAAGAACGCTATTACAATCAACATCAAGAAAGTAAGTGACCAAGCTTTTAATAGGTCAGTCGCCTTGTCTAGAAAAGAACCATTACTTCTATAAATGGCAAATTTGTCATAGGTGATTGCCAATATGCCCAGTAATACCAGCAACATCACCATATAGGGGCTGGTTATTCCACCAATGTAGAAGAAATGATATTTAACAAGCCCCCATGTCACGCCTATGACGGCCATACCATCAAGCAATTGCTGAATCGTATTGCTTAGGTTATTGCGTCTTTGTAAAATTGCCCTTGAATTTCTTTTTCTATAAGCCATTTGGGTTTACCATAATTTAATAAATATTTTATTCAGTCGAGGATCATGAGTAAAATTTGGTGAGATATTTGAGCTGAAAATTACATTAATGACAAACATTATAATTGATGCCAATTAGTAAAAATAATTTAAGAAATTAGTTTTTATCAAAGCACAATCACGCTAAATCGCGCGGCTCTTCATTTGAGGTATCTAATGTTACTAGGATTGCTTATAAATTAATATAGGATTGCGAGCAAATTTAATGCGTATAACCGAATTATCTTATTGATTAATAATCAATTATCAGTTTTAAAGAGTAGAGGTTTGTCAGTAAAAAATACATTAAAGAAGTTAGACCTATTTCATAGTACAATAAAGCCCTGCAGTGATTAAATTTGCTAACTTAGAAATAGCTTAAGTAGCTGAAATATAAGAGATTTATAACTTGGTGCCCGGAAGAGGACTCGAACCTCCACATCTCTCGATACAGGTATCTGAAACCTGCGCGTCTACCAATTCCGCCATCTGGGCATGTTTGAATTATACAGGTGTATACGACATAGCTGAACAATGCGCCGAATTTTATAGAAAGTGACTATTTTGTCAATAAAAAAACACAGAACGAACGACCCGCATGCCTCAAGAGAAGCAGCGCAATATGAGACACCCTTGCCCAGCCGCGAGCTGGTACTGCAAGTACTTGCAGATCAAGGTGTGCCATTAAGTATTGAGCAAATTTATACGCTGCTAGATATTGGTCTGGATGAGCGTGATAATTTTAACAAACGCCTCAACGCCATGGAGCGTGAAGGCCAAATTATGCGCAACCGTAAAGGCGCGCTGTGTTTGACTGAAAAAATCCACGCCATAGCTGGTACGGTGCAGGGCCATCCCGATGGCTTCGGCTTTTTGGTGCCGGATGATAAAACCAAGCATCCTGAGGATTTATTCTTAGGTCCGCGTGAGATGGCACAAGTGATGCATGGTGACCGCGTCATGGTGCGCATGGCTGGGCTGGATAGAAAAGGCCGACCCGAAGGCAAAATTGTAGAAGTGCTAGAACGTGGCACTAAAAATCTGGTTGGACGCGTGATACAAGGCCAAGGCGTGACCATTGTGGCCGCCGAGGATAAACGTATTAATCAAGACATTTTGATTCCTTACCATCTCGATATGGGCGCTAAGCCTGGCCAAGTGGTAATGGTAGAGTTGACTGAGCAACCCTCCGCGCATGCACACCCAATGGGTAAAGTGGTGCAAATTTTGGGCAACTATGCCGATAGCGGCATGGAAATAGAGATTGCGCTGCGTAAACACAAGCTACCGCATCAATTTTCACCAGCTGCACTCAGTCAGGCAGAAAGTATTCCAAAGCTGGTGCAAGCCGCAGATTATAAAGGGCGCATTGATTTGCGTGAAGTGGCGCTGATTACCATTGATGGCGAAACAGCGCGCGATTTTGATGATGCTGTGTTTGCCGAGAAGCAAGGCGCCGGGTGGCGTTTGGTGGTGGCGATTGCCGATGTGAGTTTTTATGTGAAACCTGACGATGCGCTGGATAAAGATGCGTTCGAGCGCGGCAATTCGGTGTATTTTCCGCGTCGTGTCATTCCCATGTTGCCAGAAGCACTTTCTAATGGCTTATGCTCGCTGAACCCGGATGTAGAGCGTTTATGCATGGTGTGTGATATGCAAATTGACGCTTTTGGTGTGGTAAAGCAATATAAGTTTTACCCATCTGTGATGCGTTCTAAAGCACGTATGACCTATACCAAAGTAGCGGAAATGCTGGAAAATCCGCAGGGTGAAACAGCACAAGAATATGCGCACGTTATGCCGCACGTACAAAATCTGTATGCGCTGTTTAAGTTAATGCTGACACAACGCGAAAAACGTGGAGCGATAGAGTTTGAATCCATCGAAACAATGATGATGTTTGATGACAATGGCAAAATTGAACGCATTGTGCCGGTCAGTCGTAATGACGCTCACAAGCTGATTGAAGAATGTATGTTGGCGGCTAACGTTTGTGCGGCAGATTTCCTAAAAGCACGCGAGCACGCGGCACTGTATCGCATCCATGAAGGCCCGACACCAGAGAAATTAGAAGCCTTGCGCACATTTATGGGTGAAGTCGGGTTTGGTGTGGGTGGCGGCGAAAAGCCACACGCTAAAGATTACAGTAAGTTGATGCAGCAAATTAAAGATCGCCCAGATGCCCAATTGCTACAGACAGTGCTACTGCGTTCTATGCAGCAAGCTGTGTACAGCCCCGATAATGTGGGCCATTTTGGACTGGCTTATGAGGCGTATGCGCACTTTACTTCACCTATTCGCCGCTATCCTGATTTGCTGATTCATCGCGCTATTAAAGCCGTGGTTAATGGCGAAAAATATAACGCTAAAGACTGGAACACGCTAGGCGCGCATTGCAGCATGACTGAGCGCCGCGCTGACGACGCTACGCGTGATGTGAATAACTGGCTTAAATGTTATTTTATGCAGGATAAAATTGGTGAAGTATTTGAAGGTACAGTAGCCGGCGTAACCAGTTTTGGCGTATTTGTGGCATTAGACGGCGTTTATGTGGAAGGTTTGGTGCATGTCACCGAGCTCGGCAACGATTACTTTAATTACGACAAAGCGCGCCACGAAATGGTAGGTGAACGTACTGGCGCACGTTTTAGGCTGGGCGATAGATTGACAGTAAAAGTGGCGCGAGTCGATTTAGAAACCAGCAAAATTGATTTTACCTTGATTAGCCATTCATCACACTTAAAAACGAATCTTTCGAAAAAAGATGCTCTGCAAGCCAATATTCATGAGCCTTCCAGAGCAGGTAAAAATAGCACGTTAAATGTAAATAAACAAAAAACTTCTACAGAGAAGACATCTGCTGAGTTTAAACCGTTGAGCACGCGGGCACTAGAAAAAGCCAAGCATGACCGGAGTGGCGGTGGCAAAAAAGTTGCCAAGCCTGTAGCTAAACAAAAGTTTAAAGGTAACAAAAATAAAGGTAAACCAAAGAGATGAGCAAGGCAGTAATGAAAGAATTGAGTTTAAAACATGAGTGATGCACGTATTTTATTTGGCTTTCACGCCGTACTAAGCCGTATGCGCCAGCATGCGACGAGCATTGAAGAAATTTTAATTGATCGCGATAGAATCGATGCGCGCATGAAGGATTTACTCAATTTGGCCGAAAATGCTAATGTGAGAGTAATGCAGGTAGATAGATCGAGGTTGGATGGCTTGGCTGGTATGAATGGCCGGCACCAAGGCGTGTTGGCGCGCGTAGTGGATACGCCGATTCCTTACAAAGATATTCACGATATTTTAGAAAGTGACTTAACAGAGCCGCCGTTCTTTTTGGTATTAGATGGCGTGGAAGATCCACACAACCTTGGTGCTTGCTTGCGTGTCGCTGACGCCATGGGGGTGCATGCAGTCATCGCTCCTAAAGATAGAGCCGTTGGCTTAAATGCCACCGTGCGCAAGGTGGCGAGTGGCGCGGCTGAGACTGTACCGTTTATTGCGGTGACGAATTTAGCGCGTACTTTGCGAGAATTAAAAGATGCAGGTGTATTTGTCGTGGGTACCGCTTTAGATGCTCCTAACGGTATGGATGCACCCGCTAGCCTACTAAATACAAAGTTGGATGGGCCAATTGCGATTGTGCTGGGTGCGGAAGGTGACGGAATAAGGCGCTTAACGGCTGAGACCTGCGATGCGCTGGTAATGATTCCCATGTTTGGATCTGTTGAAAGCTTAAATGTAAGCGTAGCAAGCGGAATTTGCCTGTATGAGGCGCGTCGCCAACGCAGTTTAGTTAAAGCTTAGGCTAGCTTGAGTGTTTTTAATGTGTGTTGACGCACTTGTTGTAGCAAACTAGCATCGTCAATCAGTGACTGGCCATAAGAGGGCACTAAAGTACGCATTTTGGCTGCCCAAGCCTTACCTTGCAACTGTGAAGTAAAACAGCGTTCAATCACATTCATCATGGCCTGTACACTGACCGATGCACCAGGTGAAGCGCCCAATAAAGCGGACAGGCTGCCGTCTTGCGCGGTGACAATTTCGGTGCCGAACTCTAATTTTCCCCAGTTTTCCTCACAGTTTTTAATAATTTGCACGCGCTGGCCTGCGTTGGCTAATTGCCAATCCTGCGAGCTAGCTTGTGGCAAAAATTCACGCAAGGCAGCCATCCGTTGTTCGTGGCTTTGCGCGGCTTCTTTAACCAAATACTTGGTCAAATCCAAATTATTTTTGCCGACGCCGAGCATAGCTTTTAGGTTGCTGGCTTTAACAGATTTCATTAGATCCAGCTTTGAGCCTTGTTTTAAAAATTTAGTGGTAAAACCGGCAAATGGTCCAAACAGTAGAGCCGGTTTGCCGCTGATCATCCGCGTGTCTAAGTGTGGCACCGACATCGGTGGTGCGCCCACGGCTGCTTTGCCGTAGACTTTAACTTGGTGTTGCTCAATTACTTTGAGATTATTGCAAATAAGCCATTGCCCACTGACTGGAAAACCACCATAGCCTTTGGCTTCTGCTACTTTGGCTTTTTGCAATAAAGGTAATGCACCACCACCAGCGCCTAAAAATACAAACTTGGCATTAATGGTTCTAGCGTGTTTGGTTGTTTTGTTAAAGGTATTAACATGCCATATTTTTTTGATTTGTTTGAGTTTTCTTACTTGCGTATTATTCAGCAAGCTAAAGTTTTTCTGTGTGTTTAAATGCGTTACCATGAGGCGGGTAAGGGCGCCAAAATCGATGTCTGAACCATGCGCCACATAACTTGCTGCCAACCTGGTTTTGTCATTACGCTGTTCCATCATCAGCGGCATCCAAGCTTGTAGTTGTTTAAAATCTTCGCTGTATTGTATGTCAGCAAACAAATGGTGTTGTTTAAGCAGTTCAACCCGTTGCTTTAAAAAGGCAACGTTTTTATCGCCCCATACAAAGCTTAAATGCGCGGTTTTATTAATAAATTTCGTAGGAACAGGCAGGGCACCGGTATTCACCAGATGCGACCAAAACTGCAGTGAGACCTCAAATGCAGCGTTAATCTCTAATGCACGTTTAATATCGATGCTGCCATCATCTGCTTGCGGCGTGTAATTCAGCTCACAGTATCCTGCATGGCCTGTCCCTGCGTTATTCAGAGCATCAGAGCTTTCTAATGCTACTTCAGGTAACTGTTCCAGCATAGTAATACTGAGCGTAGGATCTAGTTGTTGTAATAGCATGCCCAAAGTGGCACTCATGATGCCACCGCCTACTAATAACACATCGGTTTCTAGATTTTTCATAAAAATTGCACAATAAAAAAGCCAGCATTGACGCTGGCTTTTAAATAAATTCTATTAGTAAGTGCGTCTTTTGGGTGGTGTATATGGCGTTTTAGATTCAATATGTCTAAACGTGATGCGACCATTATTGATATCGTAAGGCGAAAGCTCTAGCGTCACTTTATCGCCAGCCAAAATGCGGATATGGTTCTTCTTCATTTTTCCGCCAGTGTAGGCCACCAATTTATGACCATTCTCAAGCGTAACGCGATAACGCGAATCAGGTAGAATTTCGTCTACCACACCATTCATTTCAATTAACTCTTCTTTTGCCACTACAGGGCTCCAATCATTTTTTAAGACTCAAACCAAGCTTGAGAATGCCACTGAGAACAAAACACAACAATATACACACTTGCGACTAAATGCAGGCGCAGTATAGTCTTGCGGACGAAAATATGCAATCAAATGTCATATTTTTACATTATTTTAATGATAATGCTTGACATGCTAGTGATTAATCCATATAAAGGCGATTAGGCGTTTACATTTTTAATTAATTCGGTCCTTCGGGATCATTTTTTTTGAAATGGAGACTTTTTTGGGTGCCTCCCTTTTTAGTAAGAAAGTAATATTATGGCAACAGGTATTGTAAAATGGTTTAATGATTCTAAGGGTTTTGGTTTCATTACCCCAGATGCGGGCGGTGACGATTTATTCGCACATTTCTCTGCTATCGTTGATAGCGGCTACAAAAGTTTGAAAGAAAATGATCGCGTTAGTTTTGACGTGACAGAAGGTCCAAAAGGCAAACAAGCTTCTAACATTCAGAAGACTTAATTGCTTTGCAGAGGTAACTCTGCATTCAAACTAACGGATTCGACGTTTATTTTAAACATAAGAATTCTTAAAAATGGCTCCTTGTGAGCCATTTTTTTATTCAAATTTAAGTTACATCATTATAGAAGCTGACGTTTTATGATTTAGCCAACGTCATCCACGAAAAACTGGCTTTCATAGCAATGCTTAATATAGTGAGAATATATAGGCAGGCTTTTTAATCGCTACTCTAGCGGAGGTTTTGCTTAAAAGGCCTGTAACTAAATCCCTTTTGAAAAGACGTATTTCATCGGAGTCCTGATTGGCGACGAGTAGATAATGACCATCAGGGCTTAAGTTAAAGTTTCTTGGGGTTCGACCGCCTGAGGATATCTGTTGAATTAAGCTTAAGCCCCCCTCGGAGTCGGCTTCAAACACACTCAGATTATTAGCGTCGCCTCTATTTGAAACATAGATAAATTTACCATCAGGAGATAGCCGTATTTCCGCAGCTTGCACATGGCCTTTAAATTGTGCAGTTCTAAGCGAATAGGTATTAGCGTGTCTGATATGCCCATTTTCATAAAAATAGACGCCGACTTCACCCGTTAATTCATGTACAAGATACAGC
>JAKFEP010000062.1:0-4365 GCA_036675645.1 Methylotenera sp.
TTCTCCGCGCATACCTTGCTGCCGGCGAAAACCCGCGCCTTTGTGGATTGCCTGGTCGAGCATTTCAAAGCGCAGAATCTGGCTGAGCGGTTTTCCTGCTGAGCCAGATGCGGCGGCGCTAGACAATAGGGGACAGACCACGATTTTGCTTGAATGATCAAGCAGAAGCGAAGAACCGTGGTCTGTCCCCTATTATTCGAGAGCCTGCCTGCGGTCTATGGCTTGGGCGCAAGCGGCCCAAAGAACCCGACGATGCGATGCAACTTGCCGTCGGGCGACAACTCACCGAAGTCAACTCCCTCCATAAACACCTTCCCATCCGCAAGCACCATGCGCCAGGTGAAGCGAAGCTTCCCGTGATGCATATCGATCCCACTGGTAAGTTCAAAGTGGGCTCCCGGGAACTGCTCAAAGAACCCGCCGATGTGATCGACGAGTTCTTTTCTGCCTGCGGTGTGTGCGGTGGGGTCGGTATAAGTGCCGTCCTCTGCCCATACGCGGTTGAGCAATTGCTGTCTGAGCGCGCGGTCAGGTTCGCTCCACGCACCCGTGTAAAGCGTGATCAGTTCGGACAGTTCCATGCGTACTCTCCTCTTTGCGGTTGCGGAAAACGGTTCGTTCGTCACGACGTGCTGAATGAGGCCCAACGATTAAGCTGAGGGGCGGCTTTAGCCCGCCCCAGCGAACGAAGTGAGTGATTTCAGCGACATTTTATGCTTATCGCGATTGCAACATTTTATCTATTACGGGGTCCATTTTTGCTTTTGTGCCTTTCCATTTCGTCATGTCTAAACCACCTTTGCCATTCAGATGATATTCGCCATAAGCGATTTGCCGGCCAGCATTTTTAATTCTTATTTCAGCGTGAGAAAGGTAAGGCGTAAAATCCCAAGAGCGCAAGGCCGTATAGGTCAAAACGTATTCGCATTTGCTAGTGGCGTTGTTCGAAATAATTTCTGTTGAAATGCCATTTCGTTCGAAGCCGTCTTCAACAACCTGGACAAAGTCAGTAACCAGAACTTTTGGATTTTCTTGAATGCACACATGGCTGATTTTTAACGCAGGATCTACTGGCCTAACATCAATTGACGTGCATCCACTTGCCGTAATCATAACCGCTGAGATAAATGCAAATTTATTCATGGTGCCCTCTCTAATATAGTGCCCTGCATAACTTTTAGGTTAAGGGGCGTCCGCTGGCGGACGTCCCAATGAGCGAAGCGAACGATGTGAATCGTTTGTTAGGCTTATGCGGGTTGTGCTATGGATTGCGATTGGCCATTTTCTTCTTGGGCGTCGAGGAATGCGCGGCGGAAGTTTAGTGGGCTAGAAATTCCAGGTACTGGTGCTTGAGGATTGCCCGCTCCGGACACAACGATAGATCCAAAATTGAAAATACGACCAATAATTCCTTGGTTGACTTGAATGCTTTCAATTTTTTGAATATTAATTTCGATTGTAGAGCGGCTAATAAGACCAAATTTGGCGATTACACGCTTGTTGGTAATTGCAAGTTCCGTTGTGAAATGCCTAATTGCCGCTGCGATCCAGAATAGAAGCCCGATACCGAAAAAGCCAATAAGGATCAAGCCTACAACCATTAGTGGTAGTAGCGACCAAATACTAATTTTCCCTTGATAAATAACTTTCTCGCCTTTTGTAAGAGCGCTTTCTATGTAACTTCCCATGTGTGTATCTCCTTGGTTGATAAATCTATTTTTGGTAAAATCTAACGCCCGTCATCACCGGTGACAAACCTGCGCGAAGCAGAGGTTTGGCATCCGGTGCATGGGTTGGTTATGCATTGTTGATAAATAATGCGACGTTCTCATTTTCCGAACTTTACTTTAATAACATTAGTTCCATCAATTAGCTCTATTCTTTGTGCCAGCTTCCATTTAGGGTTTTGTGCCCATATAACACCCGTGCCGTCAAGCCGTATGCCACAACCACAATGCGACATGAGCCCTCCATTAATTTGTCCACCGCCGAAAGTTGTAGACTCCGGCGATAACTGAATATTAGTACCGCCGATATTCATATTTACTTCGACCGCAGTAATTGGAAATTTCACTGAGTCGTTATCCTTAAGCACGTCATTCTTGTATCTTCTAGACGCCTCATCGGAGCTGTTCAGTTCCAAGAATTTTAAATAAAGAAAATCTCCGTTTGCGTACTTCACTTCCAGTTCTTTACCTTGTGGAGGGCAACGAAGATCAATTGGACTGCCAATATTTTCCCATGAGTTATCTTCTACTACTAATCGCTCTTCGGCATTAATACTCAACATGTTAATACTCAAACGCAAATAGCCCTCATCGTCTCGTTTTAATGAAACGAGTTCATGACCATCGATTACTATTATTCTGGGCGTTTCATAGTAAAAAATACCACCGACTACGGCCAAAAGGTCGCGTCTTAGCCACTCCAAGTTTCCTTTTACAAATTTTGCATTCGTTCTATCTGACTTTAATGCATGGAGTTGTTCGATTGTGTACGCACCACCATCTGCTTTCTTGTGATGCTGTGCGCATAGAGCAATCATTCCACGTGGTTCATTATGAGGGCGAACACTTACTGGTGGGTCAAAATGGTGATACTCAAGATATGGATTTCCGCATCCCTTAACAGGGCAGCCAAAGCCAACCTCGCTTCTTAAAATCTCCTTCACTTTAGGAGGTATGGCTTTTCTCATAACTTTCGTCATTTACTTTACAATCATCCGTGTGTGAAATGCATAACGTTTGATTAGATAACAGGGCAATCGAGGGCAGACCATGGTTTCGCTTGAGTGATCAAACAGAAGCGAAAACCGTGCCCCTCTATTACTTTACTAGCCACCGAGTCCAATTAAAACACCACCGCCCGACATTGAGTTACGAGAGAACGTAGAACCGCCAACAGTCATGGAGGAAGAGTTACCGAATAAATTCAGGCCAATAGGCCTCATGTCCAGTTCATCTACTATTGCGCTATCATCAGATATGGCTTTAACGCTTAGCACAAGCTTCCCCTGAATAGTCACAACTACAGAGCCCGAAATTTCTTTAACTTCGACAGCAGGGTGTTTTGATACAGAATTCTCTACTACAGACAGAAATTCCTTGGTCTCGGAATTATTTAATGCTTGAAGCCAAATTTGTGGCTTTTCCCCTTTCCCTATTATTAAAGGTAACGTTTCTCCGATTGCAGCTATGTGACCACCACCATTAATAGTGTTACTGCAAACAACTAGGCTTTCATATGGCCGGTATGACTTAGGTAGATTATTTCGCGTAAAAGTCATTGCTGCTCTCCTTTTACTACCCGACGTTGTTTAGGAGAGTTTGTAAAATGCTCCTGAATATTTTTCATTATGAGCTTTCTGTCATTTGGTAGAGCAACTCCTATCAGATACAATACAATACAGACCAAAATACCTGCACCTAGCGCTAACCACTCGCCGAAATATATCTGCTGCTGTACGCCAGCCAATTGGGATGCTCCTTTCCCAAATAGGTTTAATCCAAAACCAAAGGTTGCTAAAAGAATGCTGTTTGCCCAGTTAAACGTAATAGGTTTACCGTTTTTTATGTGCTCAAAGTCGAGAGCGGTCAAAGGGTAATCTGCCTGCCATGTACCTATCGTGGCACCAGATAAAAACCCATGCACAGATATGGTTTCCGTTATGTTCTGGCCTTCTATTCGATTACTCATTCAAAGTTCCATTCTAAAAATCACAGCTTTAGTAATAATTAAAAAACTTCGTTATTGAATAGCCCAGCATCCCAGATAAGCCCGCCTGCACGCCACCGACGCTTATCGTAAGCGCCTCACAGTTCAAGCCATTACCTGTAACGGCAGTCAGCAGTGGGTAATCGCGTGGTCGCGTGTTTTCCCGCAACCGATTCGGCGCGGATAAGTGCTGTCTGGGCAGCTTGCCGCTGCCGTGCGTCGAGCGCAGTGCGCAACGACCAAGCGGGGCGGCATGGCGCGGCGCTGCTATGGCAAGCCTGGGCCAATCGGGTGATGGGCAACACATACCAAATATCCTTTTGGTAACGGCTGACGCGGAGGCTGGCACCGGGCCAGCAAAGGTAGCTCGACCTTAAGCACTCGGCGGCTAAACGGCAAGTCGCCTTTCGCCTCCCCCCTATGCGCAGCCGCTATGCCAGCGGATGGGTCGCGCAGGCGCAACCACCCTGCGGTTGTGGATAACTGCGCTGGGGAAGGGCCAGGTTTGGCTGGAGCCGCGGCCGAGCTGAACGCTGCACGCCTCGCCGCGAACGCCTGGAGACGCTCTCGCGACGGTGCTGGCTATGTTCCCAAGCGCTGACCGGCAGCAGGCTGGCGCCTACCGCCGGAATCTGTCCACCGCCTTGGCAT
>JAKFEP010000205.1:0-4363 GCA_036675645.1 Methylotenera sp.
AACTTTTTGCATCATGAAATTGAGGCGGGTGCCACGCTGGAAATTGCTTCACCTTGTGGGGAATTTTTCCTTGACGTCACTGAGAAACATGAACGTCCTTTAGTGCTGTTAGCTGCAGGTGTTGGAATCACCCCGGTGTTTAGTATGCTACTGAGTGCGTTAGAAGCTATGCCACAACGCGAGATTATATTCATTCATGGTAGCCTTAATGAAGCATCGCAAGCATTTAAAAAAGTGATCGATGTCCTTGACACAAAACATTCAAATCTAAAAATTCATTACCGTTACAGTAACCCTGTAAATGACATTAGCCGTGATGAGAATGTAGATACAGGATTTATTGACGCGGCACTCATTGAATCTAAGGTGCCGCAACGCGATGCCGACTATTACTTCTGTGGCCCGCAACCATTTATGGTCAGTATATATCATGAGTTATTGACTTGGGGCATACCAGCTTCGCAGGTTCATTTTGAGTTTTTTGGACCTCGTCAAGATTTGGAATTACCCAGAGAGAAAATAAAATGTCCATTTTGATATGTCTATTTAGTTGGTGAAGTCCAGAGATGCGTGATCTTAATTAGTTTAGACTTAAGAGCCTTAGCGAACAGATGCTGCGAACAAACTTACATAATATAAATTGATGAAAGCTTCTCTAATTAGATTAAAGGAATTTCACCATGTACTAAAAGTAGCTATCACTGATGCTGGTTATGGTATTGCTTTATCCAATGATTAAAACCCAGTTCAAAGTAAAGGGTGTTGCGGATAATCGCCTTTAAATCATCCAGAGGGATTTGTTATGAATGTGGTTAGTCCTATAGTGCCATTAGAAGATCCAGTCTGCGGGATGACTGTGACGGAACAGTCATCTCATGTCTATAAGTTCAAGGATAAGCCTATTTACTTTTGCAGTGCCGGTTGTAAGACTAAATTCGTAGCTGATCCATCCAAGTATTTGGCGGATGATTCAAGATCACAATCCCCTGCTTTAGTTACAAATTCCAGCCCTTCAGAAACTCTCCCGACAAGTACGATTTACACCTGCCCCATGCATCCAGAGGTGCGGCAAGACCATGCTGGCGCTTGTCCTAAATGTGGCATGGCATTAGAACCAGAAATGCCGAGTTTAGACGATGAAGAGAGTCCTGAATTGTCGGATTTCAAGCGGCGTTTCATATGGACGCTACCACTGAGTATTATCGTTACGTTCTTAGCAATGCTTGGTCACCGTTTTCAATGGTTTGAAATGGATACGCAAAGCTGGATTGAACTCGTATTATCTCTACCTATCGTCTTATGGGCAGGTTGGCCATTCTTTGTACGTGGGTTTCAATCCATCATCAATCGCAGTCCAAATATGTGGACATTGATAGGCTTAGGGACTGCTGCAGCCTTTATTTATAGCGCTGTTGCCACGGTTGCACCAAATGTATTCCCTGCATCTTTTATGGCGATGGGACGTGTGGCTGTCTACTTTGAAGCTGCAGCAGTGATTATTTCACTGACGCTACTCGGCCAAATTTTAGAGCTTAAAGCCCGCTCACAAACTTCTGCTGCGATTAAATCTTTACTTGGCTTATCGCCTAAAACAGCCCGTAGAATTAATGCAGATGGCACAGAAGCAGATGTGCCCCTAACGCACGTACATGTGGGTGACATGTTACGCATTCGGCCTGGTGAAAAAGTCCCAGTGGATGGTGTCGTCACAGACGGTGGCAGCGCTGTAGATGAGTCCATGCTCACTGGTGAACCGATGCCTGTGACTAAAGGTATAGGCGATAAGCTGATTGGCGCAACGCTTAATACCAACGGCGCATTAATTATGCGCTCAGAAAAAGTAGGGTCGCAAACGGTGTTAGCGAGTATTGTACAAATGGTCATCCAAGCCCAACGCTCCAAAGCGCCGATGCAACGCATGGCCGACCAAGTGGCTGGCTATTTTGTAATGACGGTCGTTGGTATTGCGCTGCTAACATTTGTAGTCTGGGGATTATTTGGGCCAGAGCCAAGTTGGGTATTTGGTCTAATCAACGCTGTGGCGGTGCTCATCATTGCTTGTCCTTGTGCATTAGGCTTGGCAACTCCTATGTCCATCATGGTCGCAACAGGTAGAGCTGCATCACAAGGTGTGTTGTTCCGTGACGCTGCGGCTATTGAAAACTTCCGCAAAGTCGATACCTTAATCGTAGATAAGACTGGAACGTTAACCGAAGGTAAGCCACGCTTTAATCGCGCCTTAGCAGCATTAGGTTATAGCGAAGACGAGGTGTTACGCTTAGCAGCCAGTCTAGACCAAGGCAGTGAACACCCCTTAGCGGATGCCATTGTGAAAGCCGCGCGTGAAAAGAATTTAGTAATTGATAAAGTAGAAAATTTTGAATCCAGTACGGGTATTGGTGTACGAGGTCGTTTGAAGGGTAAACAATTGGCATTAGGTAACACTGCGCTAATGACCCAGCTTAATGTTCAAATCGAATCATTAAAAGCACAAGCAGAAGAATTACGTGCAACAGGCGCTAGTGTGATGTATTTAGCAGTTGATAACCAGCTAGCGGGGTTGCTTTCAGTATCCGATCCAATCAAAGAAAGCACAGACGAAGCATTAACCACGTTAAAAGCGTCTGGCATGCGCGTCATTATGGCGACAGGTGATGGCTTACTGACAGCAAAGTCAGTGGCAGCTAAGTTAGGGATTGAAGAATTCTACGGAGAAGTTAAACCCGCCGATAAGTTAGAATTAGTAGATAAGTTGCAACGTGAAGGCCGCGTAGTAGCTATGGCGGGTGATGGCATCAACGATGCCCCGGCGTTAGCCAAAGCCGATGTAGGTGTGGCGATGGGTACGGGAACTGACGTAGCAATGAATAGTGCGCAAGTAACGCTCGTTAAAGGGGACTTGCGTGGCATTGCGCAAGCCCGTGCCATCTCTGCACAGACCGTTGCAAACATGAAGCAAAACTTAGGGTTTGCCTTTATCTACAATGCATTGGGTGTGCCATTAGCTGCAGGTGTACTTTATCCATTTACAGGTTGGTTACTATCGCCGATGATTGCGGCGTTAGCCATGAGTTTGAGTTCAGTTTCGGTGATTACCAATGCGTTGCGTTTAAGAAAATCCAATCGACTTTCTTGAGTCAAAGTTAAAATAAAAATTGGCCTTGGCTAATTTGTTGTAGATTTACTTTAAGTGAAGAACAGATATGCAAATTCCAATAAAGCAAACCTATCAAGCAGATGTAAAAAAATTAGCCCTATTTAATCTTGGCTTTCGCCCATTCTTTTTAGGGGCGAGTTTTTTTGCGATGGTTTCAATTGCATTATGGATGCTGGTGTACTTTTCTTCCGTATCCATTACCTTTGAGAATATCTCTATTAATCAATGGCACGCGCATGAAATGCTGTATGGGTATGGGATGGCCGTGGTTGCAGGCTTTTTACTCACTGCAGTTAAGAATTGGACAGGTCTGCCAACATTATTTGGCCAGCCGTTAATGTTACTTTTTCTTCTTTGGTGTGCAGCAAGATTGCTATTTTTGTTTGGCTCTACATTTTTACTTTGGGTAGCAATTACAGACTTACTCTTTGGGTTGATGCTCATCATTGCTATCACCCTGCCAATAGTTAAAGCAAAACAATGGAAGCAACTCGCTGTGGTAAGTAAAGTAACGCTATTATGGATTGGCAACATTGTTTTCTATCTTGGTAGCTTTGGCATACTCACAAACGGTATGCAATACGCAATTATCGGTGCAGTCTTATTATTTATTGGCCTAATTTTGATGATAGGACGACGCGTTATTCCTTTTTTTATTGAAAGGGGCACTGAGACCAGAGTCCAGCTAAAACAATATCAATGGCTAGACTTAAGCATACTGGCATTATTTGTCGCGTTATTCGTAAATGCCATATTTATCAACAATGCTTTTTTAACAACACTATTTGCTTGGTCTTTATTTGCTTTAAATGGCTACCGTTTAATCAATTGGCATATTTCTGGCATATGGCGTGTGCCTTTATTGTGGAGCTTGTATGTATCGGCTTGGCTGATTAATATAGGATTTTTGTTTTATGGGCTACCAAGTCAAAACGGCAGCTTATCCATACTGACCTTGCATCTATTTACAATAGGCGGTATCGGCTTAATGACACTCAGCATGATGTCGCGTGTGGCCTTAGGCCATACTGGCCGTGACATTAAAAAGCCTTCACGTTGGATAGGGCTAGCGTTTGCAACACTTATTGCAAGCGCACTACTGCGTGCGATTGTCCCGATGTTCACCTCTCAGTTTTATTCGAGCTGGGTGCTAGTTGCCTCAATTTTATGGATATTCAGTTTTGCAATTTTCGCATTCATCTATAC
>JAKFEP010000093.1:0-25911 GCA_036675645.1 Methylotenera sp.
ACCTGTACCGTAGTACACTAAGTTTGTACGTGCATCATATGGCCACCAGCCCCATGTAGAGCCGCCGCCATGTTGCCAACCATCTTTAACTGCTTGTGGTTTTAACCATGTACGAACGCCAAGATCTTTTTCACCAACTTTTAATTCTGACAATTTAAGTGCTTCGAAAGAACCACCTAATTTGTTACCACCGTTGATGTCTTTGTATGTTGACAAAGCGCTGTAATGTGGGTTTGCTGAGTTGAAATCAGAACCGATTAACACTTCTGAGTCAGGACCTGTTGAGTATGCTTTCCAAGCTAATGAACCATCTTTAGCATTGTACGCAGCGATAAAGCAACGAACACCGAATTCTGCACCTGAGCAACCAGTTAAGATTTTGTCTTTGATTACATGTGGAGCGTTAGTGTTTGTAGCGCCAACTTTTGGATCATTTACCAAAACTGACCAAACTTTAGCACCTGTTTTTGCATCTAAAGCAACTAAATTACCGTCATTTTGTTGCAAGTAGATTTTGCCATCGCCGTAACCTAAACCACGGTTAACGTTGTCGCAGCATAATACAGCTTGTACTGATGGATCTTGTTTAGGGAAATATGACCAAACGATTTTTTGATTGTCATTTAAATCTAAAGCGTATACGTTGTTTGGGAATGCTGTATGTACATACATCATGTTACCAACAACTACTGGAGAACCCTCGTGACCGCGGTTTACACCAGTTGCGAATGTCCAAGCAGCTTTAAGATTTTTAACGTTACCTTTGTTAATTTGAGCAAGCGTACTGTAGCCTTGGTTGTTGTGTTGGCCACGTGGGTGCGCCCAGTTGTTTGCATTTGCCATTGCTGCTTCTTGGTCTGAAGCTGCTGATGCAACCATTGGCATTGCCAATGTTGCGCCTGCAACTAAGCCTAGAGCGAGCTTGATTGTATTGAATTTCATTATTTATCTCCAAAGTTATGTTACTAAGGGTTTTTTCAAAGCACACTCAAATTTTGTCTCTTGCATTAAAGCTTATTCAGCTATAATTTTTGTTACAAATTTAAAGCATACTTCGTATCACATTTGCATGTGAGGTAAGCAATATAAAACATGTAATTTTAAATTGCAACACTTTAGTTACAATTTATTTACAAATGTTCAATTATTTTATAGTTAATTTTTTACACATAAACGTCGCCCATAAAATAGCTATCAAAATCAAATAGAAAGCGCAATTTTTCATGTCAAATGATGTAAAGAACTTATACCCAGAATGCACGCAATATCACAGTGAATTGTTAAAAGTTTCGCCTTTACACAGCATTTATTATGAAGAATGTGGCAATTCAGGGGGCATTCCCGTTATTTTTCTGCATGGTGGGCCAGGCAGTGGCTGCAACCCAACCCAGCGGCGCTTTTTTGATCCAGTACATTACCGCATCATTCTGCTCGATCAACGGGGCTGTGGGCGCAGCACACCACAAGGCGAGGTGCGTGAGAACACGGCAAATGATTTGATAAGTGATATAGAAGCTATACGACATCATTTAGGCATCGCCAGATGGCACGTGTTTGGCGGCTCCTGGGGCAGCACATTAGCCATCGCCTATGCACTCAAGCATTTCAAGTGCATCATATCGCTTACATTACGCGGCATATTTTTAAGTCGTCAAAGTGAATTAAACTGGTTTTTAAGTGATGTAAAAAATTTTCACCCAGAGTCATGGCATACTTTACTGCAATATTTGCCTGCAGATAAAAGGCATGATGTATTAGGCGCTTTTGAGGCGTTGGTATTTTGTGAGGATAACGCCATCAGCATTCCAGCCGCTACCGCGTGGAATGCCTATGAAAGCAAGATGATGTCACTATTGCCAAGAGAAATTTCTAGTGATGACAAGAACCCCGAAAATGAAACGGCTGGTGAAGTGGAGTTGGCGCGGGCGCGCGTGCAAATACATTATATTAAGCATATGTGTTTTGTCGGCAATCAGGATTTACTCCTGGAGGCCGCAGAAAAGCTTTCCGAAATCCCTACCACGATTGTTCAAGGCCGTTATGATATGGTCTGCCCGCCTATTAGCGCCTGGCAATTAGCGCAAGCCATGCCACACGCTGAGTTTGTCATGGTGGCTGATGCTGGGCATTCTGCCATGGAAGTAGGCATTACCAGTGCCCTGGTAAATGCGACAGATCATTACAGATCACTTAAATAAAGATAAAAACCAATATTGTGTCACTCTTCAATCCAGACAATATTAATAAGCTAAAGAACCTAGTGCATCACCCAGCACTCACTAAGCCTATTAATGCTTACGCCAGGCAAGAATATGCCACCCCGTTGTTTGTATTGCGCGAAACCATTGCGGGCTTTTTACGCCACAATGTATTTGGCATGTCTGCGTCGCTATCCTTCTATGCATTGTTTGCATTGATTCCACTCATTTTGCTGATTTTCTTTTTATTGAGCCAGTTTGTATTTTCATCCGATTACGCAATTGTGAAATTAGCGATTCTAACCGGAAACTTGGTACCTGATTTTAGCAATAAAATCATGATGGAAGTCTACAGCGCATCTCAGGCCAAGGCTGCTTGGGGCGCGCTAGGCTTATTTGTTTTGTTATGGACGATCACTCCCTTAGCCAGCGCCATGCGCTCTGCTTTCTACACCATTGCTACCATGGTAGAGGCGCCATCTTATTTTAAACGCAAATTCAAAGATGTGCTTTCTGTATTGGGGATTTTACTGCTGTTTTTCTTATTCACCTTTGCCGGCTTTATCATCGAGCAAGCGGTGCGCTTTTTGGCAACCTATTTTCCTGCAATGCAGTTCAGCATTGTCGGTTCATTTAGCACTATGTTGCTTACTACGCTTTTAATTGTTATTTTTTATAAAGCTTTTTTTCCACTGCGTGTCGCATTCGTACACCTTATATTAGGCGCTTGCTTAACAGCATTACTTTGGCTAGCGATGCGCCCTGCATTTGGTTTGTTTTTATCGATTAACCAAAACTACGGAGCAGTATTTGGCAGCATGAAAGCCATGTTTGTATCGATTACCTGGCTCTATCTAAATTTTGCCGTATTCTTGCTTGGTACTGAGTTGATTAGCACTTTGCGTAAACAAGATGTGCTACTGCTCAAAGGTTTATTTGATGACATGCCGAATAAAGATAACTATATTGACGCTCTGATGAGTCGTTACGGACTGGTTTTACAACAGGGTGAATACGTTTTTGAGCGTGGCAATACCGAACGCAATCTATATTATTTGGCTGAAGGTAACATCAACCTGGTTACGAATGGCACGACTGAGCGCGAATTGAAGGTCGGTGATTATTTTGGGGAATTGGCAATGCTGACCAAACAGCCAACGACAACTGACGCAATTGTAAGCTCAGATAAAGCGCGTGTTATTGTGATTTATGCAGAAAATATAGACACTATGCTGGCAGATGATCCTAAAATTGCCATGCAGCTGCTCAAGCAAATGGCAGGCAGGCTACAAACCGCCTTTACTTAACACATCTAATCGCAACATGGCCACTTCATCACCAAACCCTCAACAGATACAAGGCTTAATCCAGCTACTTAATAGCGGCCAGCTGGCTCAGGCCGAGGCTTTGGCAAAAAACTTACTGACATCTCATCCCAACGTTTTTATTTTGCATCACGTGCTGAGCCTGAGTTTAGATGGACAACAAAAATATGCGGAAGCAGTTACCAGCTACCAAAATGCACTTAAACTTCAAACCAACACACCTGATTTATGGTTTAACTGCGCCATCGCACTTACCCATCTAAACAGGTTAGATGAAGCAGCAAGTGCTTACCAACAGGCAATTAAAATTCAACCTAATTTTTTTGAAGCGCATGGTAATTTAGGCACCATTTTACAGCGCCAAGGCAAATTGGATGAGGCCGTTAAAAGCTATCAAGCAGGCCTAAAAATTAATCCACAAGATGCGCGCGGCTATTTTAATTTAGGCACCGCATTGCGCGATAAGGGTGAGCTACAAGCGGCGGTTAACGCCTATCAAAAAGCTATTCAGCTGTTTCCGAATTACACTGACGCACATAATAATTTGGGCGAAACTTTGCGTGACCAAGGCGATATGCAGGCCGCTGTGCAATGCTATCAGGCAGCATTAGCGCTAAATTCAAACCACCCAAACGCTAATTACAATATGGCCGAATTTTTTTACTTGGCTAAAAATTATGATCAAGCAATCACCTACTTTGAGCAGTCACAGTTGGATGATTGGCAGGCACGCAAGCTATATTGCTTGTACAAAGCAGAACAATTCGGTGCCTTCAAAGCCAATAGGGACGAGCTTTCCCATGCCACATCAAATAACTCACCATTTATCGCTACGCTTTCTACACACTACAGCATTAACTTTGGTACACCAGACCCTTACAATTTTTGTAAAAATGGCTTGGATTTTGTCTACCAAAATAAAATACTGGAAGAGGATGGGCAGTTGTTAAAAGATTTACTTAATGACATTCATACAGCCGATATAGCAGAACGTAAGCAAGGCAGGTTAACCAATGGCCAGCAATCGGCAGGCAACCTGTTTAAGCGCCCAGAAGCTTCTTTCCGCACACTTGCAAGCCTTATCAAGCAAGAGTTTTTGCGGTACAAAAATAAATTTTCTAGTGCCAATTGCGAACTGATTCTGTCGTTTCCGAGTGAATTAGAATTTACCAGCTCATGGTATGTAAAAATGCAGCGAGGTGGCCACTTAAATACCCATATACACGAAATAGGCTGGATAAGTGGCGCCGTCTATTTAGCTGTACCAGAGCCAGCTGTGGGCACAATCGAAGGTGCATTTGAGTACGGCACGCATGGTGATGATTATCCAATTATAGCGCCAAAAACAACCGCAGATTTTCCTACCGCGTACATCCTGCCCAAAGCGGGCGATATAGTGCTGTTCCCTTCTTCATTATTTCACCGCACGATTCCCTTCAATTCGCATCAAGAACGCATCTGCATCGCATTTGACCTCAAACCAGAGGGCAAAATAGCCCCCAAAAATAGTTATTAGTTTTATACTTAAATATGTCAAAATATTGTACGAGTTGACACTATTCGTATTATAAGCTCCGGCCTTAACAACAAAAACGTTCAAATAAAAATAAGCTTACGTAGTTTTAAGCTGGTATAAAATTGTTTTACTAATTGATTTTAATCATTATTTAATACAAATTATTTCTTATTTTTTTATCTCGCCATTTATTTTTAACTGGCTTAGTTATTGCTTAATTTTAATTCTAATTAACGATAGTAAGCCACCAATATGCTTACCTTTTGAGGATGTTTTGAATGACTGATGTACAGCTTTTTGATGACTCTTGTGTACTCAATGTTGACGACCAATCAACTAGCCGAGACATATTAACGCAAGTGATTAAAAACATTAATCCAAATATTCAAGTCATCGAAAAAAGCAATCCTGAACAAGCGCTTGAATGGGCAACCATGCATACTGCAAACCTGGTTTTTGTGGACTATTTGATGCCAGAATTGAACGGCATAGATTTTGTGCGTTTGTTAAAAACGCTACCAAATTATGAAGCCGTACCAGTGGTCATGATTACGATTCGAAAAGATACGGAAACGCGCTATGCGGCCTTGGATGCAGGAGTAACAGACTTTATCAGCAAACCTGTCGACGCTTACGAATGCCAAGCACGTTGCAAAAACTTGCTCACCATGCATCAACAGCATATCGCTTTAGAAAATAGAAGCCACCTCCTAGAAAACTTGGTCAATGCTGCAACAGCAGAAATCAAATCAAGAGAAAGAGAAACACTGATGCGGCTAGCTCGCGCAGGTGAGTATAAAGATTTTGACACTGCCATGCACTTGCAGCGCATGTCTTTATATAGCCGGGCACTGGCAGAAAAGATTGGTCTTAGCAAAGAAGAAGTGGATATTATTGAGCTAGCATCTCCTTTGCATGATATTGGAAAAATTGGCATTCCTGACAGTATTTTGCTTAAAAAAGGCGCACTGAATGATGCTGAATGGAAACAAATGAAGACACATCCGCTTATTGGCTATGAGATTTTGCAAGACAGCCCATCAAAATATCTACAAAGAGGGAGTGAGATCGCGCTGGCCCATCACGAACGTTTTGACGGTACAGGCTATCCATATTCTCTCAGCGGAAAAGACATCCCTCTGTCTGCACGCATTGTGGCCCTTGCCGATGTATTTGATGCGCTTACCAGTGTACGGCCTTACAAAGAGGCCTGGAGCATTGATAAGGCTTTAGAATATATCAGCAACGAAAGCGGCAAACACTTTGATCCCGATTTGGTAATTGCCATGTTATCGATACGAGAATTGCTCGAAAAAATTCATACCGATCATTCAACATCGCTACACTAATTAAATATCCATGCCAAAAGTCAGCAACATCAGAAGCGCCACAAAGTTTAGGCAAACCGTTTTGCTAATTGATGATCAGCCAACGGTGCTGGATATTCATGCTGCCATTATCAAATCGCTAAAAATGGATTTGAATATTGTCAGCATGACCGACCCCACTGAAGCGCTAACCTGGGTGCAAAATAAACAAGTGGATTTGATTATTACTGATTTTCGCATGCATCGTATGAATGGCATGCAGTTTGTGCAAGCACTTAAAACTAGCGACAATGTACTGACACACAATATTGTAGTAGTGACTGTGCTGAAAGATAAAGCCACTCATCAAGAACTTATTGCAGCTGGCGCTTCTGCCTGCTTGACTAAACCTGTGCAAACAGAAGAACTAGCCAAGATCGCCAAAACCCTATTAGAGCAAAGTAAAGTTTATTATGGTTTAGGCCTGATTGCTTAATAATACCTAAGGGACATATGCTATCTAAAATCAAAAACTGGTACAAAAATGCTGCCACCCATTGCGACCCGCTTGAATTAGAGCAAGGCGCAACCAGGCTAGCAATCAGCACTTTTTTCACACTTTATTTGCTTGTATCGTTCGCTGTTAATAACAGCATCAGCCACGGCGAGCTGCTTGGTTTTTACTGTTTATTTGTTTTCGAGATATGTGCTGTTATTCTATTTATAGTAATTAGTCGATCTAACGGTCCTTCTCGAAATAGGCGGCTATTAGGTAACTGGCTAGATGTTGTTGGGACTACTGTATTTTTATCACTTGCAGGTGATATTGCAGTTGTTTTAATTGGTGTTTACTTGTGGGTAACTTTTGGTAATGGCTTTCGATTTGGAAAGAAGTATTTATTTCATTCTCAAGCGATTAGTATTTTAGGCTTTTTAATTGCCACTCAAGTTAACCCATTTTGGGCAAAACACCAGCCTATCATTATTGGTTTTTTCCTCATGCTGGTAGCACTCCCATTATATGTAGCTAAGCTAATTGAAAGAATGAATGAAGCTCGCCAAAAAGCAGAAATTGAGAGCATAAAGGCAGCGCAAGCAAGCCTTGCGAAAACACAGTTTGTCGCCAATATGAGCCATGAGATTCGCACACCGCTCAACGGCATTATTGGCATTGGCACTTTGTTTAGAACTACACCATTAAATGCAGACCAACGAGACCTGCTTAAAACGTTAGAAAGTTCCTCTAAATTACTGCTTTCGCTTTTAAACAATGTATTAGATTTTACTAAGATTGAAGAGCGTAAATTCACCATTGTCAATGTAGCTTTTTCTCCTGAAGAAGCAGTTAACGATTCACTAGAAATTTTCCGCTCACACGCCAATAACAAAAACATTCAACTAGGTGCAAGCTTTTCCAATTCACTGGGCACACTTAGCGGCGATGCTGTTGTGTTGCGCCAAGTATTGGCTAACTTGTTAGGCAATGCCATTAAGTTCACAGAAATGGGCAGTGTGACCATTTCTGCAACATTGCTAAATGAAGATACCAATAAATCTACAGTGCGCTTTGAAGTGGCAGATACTGGCATTGGTATTCCAATTGATAAACAAGACAAAATTTTTGATAGCTTTACCCAAGCAGATTCGTCGACTACTAGAAAATATGGCGGTAGCGGTCTAGGGCTTACCATTGCCAAACACATGATAGAAGAGATGGGCGGCACTTTACACTTTCAAAGTACTGAGGATGTAGGCAGTCGCTTTTGGTTCGAGCTTACTCTAGATAAAATCATCATAGAAAATGTTAATGCCGAAACGCCTTTGATGGCTGTTATTGAGCCCATTTCTAAAGCGCGTCAACCCGCTCAAGCACTCAATATTTTGGTTTGCGAAGATGAAACGACTAACCAAAAAATCATCACACGCTTACTTTCCCTGCCTGGTCATAAGGTTGAGGTGGTCATTAATGGCGATGAAATGTTAGATGCCCTTGAACAAAGAAAATTTGACTTAGTAATTACAGATTTGAATATGGCAGGTATGAGCGGTACTGACGCGCTAAAAGTGTATCGATTCACGCAGCCAGATGATACTTCTACACGCTTTATACTCTTTACTGCAGATGCAACACTTTCTGCACGTGAAGCTGCCCGCGAAGCTGGTTTTGATGCATTCCTTACCAAGCCGATTGATGCCGCCACTTTATTTAACACAATTGAACGTATCCTTAACTTGGCGCCTAACACTGGTGCGTTATGGATGAATAACGCATTAAACAACCCAGCCAATATCGCACCAGAGCTAGAAGCAGACAGCTCTCAGTTGGATGTAAATACCTTAAAAGAGCTTGAGAAGATCGGTGCTGGCGATGAGTTATTTATGCATCGCCTGTTAAGAAATTATTTGGCAGACTCTATCAAATTGATATATAAAATAGAAGCTGCGGCCAAGCAAAAACAGTTTGGAGAGTTATACGACCATTGCCATGCACTTAAAGGCAACAGCCTAAGCGTAGGCGCAGTACAAGTTGCTGCCAGCACGGAGGCAATAGGAAGATTGAATGCCTCTGTCCGATCAACTGTCGTGCTTGAGATGCTTGCTAGTTTAAATAGCGATTTTTCTAAATTAACGCTCGCAGTTGAAAGCTATTTAACGCAACCGCAAAAACAGCGCCAATTATCTCCCGGCAAAAAATATTAAGCTGTTTGCCGTTCTTCAATATGTGCAACTTCTGAACTAACCTTGCCGTTCTGGGCACGTACCAAGCGCTCCATCACTTTTAGGTTGCGTTCATCTAAACGCAACGCAGCATCTACCCAAATTTCCGTAATGTCATACAACTCTTCAAGTGTCAGCGGATTTACACGCTGTTTCGCACGATTGATTGCTTGGAATGAATTCAAGGAACGATGGTTCTTTTTAACCCAATTGTTCAATGCATATTCACCCTGACCATCTTCTGCCAGCACGTCAACGACACCCATTTGATATAGCTCTTCGCCAGTATAAATTTTACCGGAGCGCACCATTTTTTCAGCAGCTTGCATGCCAATTTTACGCGACAGAAAGCTAAGTGCACCCATACCAGGAAATAAATTAAACAACACCTCTGGCAAGCCCATCATCGCACTTTTTTCGGCAACCATAATATGCGCAGCTAGTGCAGCTTCGAAACCACCTCCCATTGCTTGACCCTGCACCAATGAAATTGTGGTCACTGGGGCCTGCATGTTATAAAAAGTCCACACGTTATTGACGCATAGTTTGGCATAACTGAATAAGTGATCGCGTGCTTTGGATCGAATCAACTCCCCAAATACAGATAAATCGCCGCCCAGGTTGAAGACGCCTGGCACGTCAGAAGCCAGCACTAAATAATTGACTCGATTTAGTTTGCCGTTAACTAGCACCTCGCCATGCATTGCTTCTAAATTAGACTGACTTTGGAATAGTTCTGACATGCAAATTTTATTAAAACATGGTCGAGGCTCAGGATTCATATAATAATTCATGACCCCAAACTCCTCCTCAAAACGGGTTCTTACTTGAGTTAAAGTACTATTGTTTGCGTGTTGAAAATCTACGATTGTATTCATGGTATTGTCCCTTAGTTAAATAACAGCCAACCTCTTTATAACTATTCATAGTTTTTATTAAATTGATATAGCCGTATGTGATATAAAGTGTTTACGATTAAACTATAGGCCTATTAATTTCTCATCTCAACAAAAATAATTTTGGATAAAAGTATTTATCAGGTAGATTGTTGAAATATAACAATAAATTCAAATTCGCTGATTAATATACAACCTTGAGTTAATTGTATAAGTTATTGATACAGCATTGTATTTAATTAAAATTAAAAATTTAGACTTAGGGAAGCTTCTTTCATGCAAAAATTAATCTTATCTTTTGTGATTTTTACAACACCACTTGTTTCGCAAGCTGCCGGCTTTGCATTAATTGAACAAGGCGGCAGCGGTATGGGCAATGCTTATGCAGGCGGGTCGGCAGTGGCCGAAGATGCCAGCACTATATTCTTTAACCCAGCTGGCATGACCTATATTGAGGGTACGCAGGCAGTGAGTGCTTTACACCTGATTAGTCCAAATGCAGAGTTTAATGACAAAGGTTCTGAAAAGGCCTTTGGTGTACCTCCGCGAGGAGATGATGGCTCCGATGCCGGTGATTTGGCTTTTGTGCCAAATATTTACCTTATGACTGAGATTAATCCCAACGTCAAAATAGGGATTGGAGTTAGCGCCCCTTTTGGACTAAAAACTGAATACGATGATGAATGGGTGGGTCGTTTTCAAGCAAACAAATCTGAAGTCAAAACCATCAACATCAATCCTTCTATGGCGTTTAAGGTCAATGATAAACTTTCCTTAGGCGCAGGAGTTTCAGCTATGCGTGCAGAAGCTACTCTTACCCGCCAAGTAAACCGCGTGATTGCATCTGAGTCTGATGTTGAGATTAAAGGGAATGACTGGGGTTTCGGATTTAATCTTGGTGCAATCTATCAAGCAACTGAAGACACGCGAATTGGATTAGCCTACCGGTCTAAAGTTGAACAACACCTAGAGGGAAGATCTAAATCACCATTGGTTGCAGCACTCAATACCAAGGTTAAAGCCGACCTCACCTTACCAGAAAATTTCTCAATCAGTGCATTCAGCCGATTAAATGACACTTGGGATTTAATGGGAGATGTCACTTGGACACGCTGGAGTCGTTTTAAAACATTACGTATTGACTTTGCAAATGCCACGCCAGATTCTGTAACCCATGAAAACTGGGAAAATACGATGCGCTATTCAATAGGTGTAAATTATAACTATAGTGAGGCAATTAAATTACGTGCCGGTTTAGCTTATGACGAAGAAGCAATCAAAGATGAATTTCGTACTGCCCGCATACCCGGTAATGATAGAAAGTGGGTATCACTAGGCGCAAGCTACCAAATCACACCTGCTTCTAAGTTTGATATAGGCTATTCACACTTATTTCTTAGTGATGCAAAAATTGACGATGACCAAACATCTGCTGCAGAAGGCTTTAATGGACGCTTACTTGGTGATTTTGAAGGTAGCGTAGATATTCTAAGCTTTCAATACACTTATAATCTTTGACCTATCTGAAAAAAGCTCACGAAAGTGAGCTTTTTTATTTAACTGACTAAAAGACTAGTCTGTTTTGTCCTCGATTTTATCCCCCATCTCTTCCATTTTATCACCTGCATTGTCAGTTGCATCTTCGATTTTATCTCCAGCATTTTCTGCGGCATTATCAATTTTCTCACCCGCTGTTTCAGCTGGACCTTTTTCGCAGGAGGCCAATCCAATGGTCATTAAAAGCGCTAAGGCTACGATTGGTAATTTGTTAATATTCATTTTATAAAACCTCCAAGTAATTAAGTATAAGTTCAAACACACCAGCATGGTATTAAATAGCAACCAATAAACTAAGTAGAGTATTTCTGAGTTTAGTGTAAGCGATACCTTACAACCAATACGAATGAAAATGGGCAAAGACCTACCGCTTTAATCAGTAACGCCACAGCATCAACGCTTTATAACGGCTCTTCACTTGCTTAAACTGAGCATAGTCAGACTTTTAAAAACTTGATAAAACCTATTTAACTGTCAGAATTTCCACAATTTTGTGTCAATTTGAGCAATAAATTTGTGCTTGTTTTCATCGCATTTTTTGATGTCTTGTATAAGACAATTTGCATCCAACCCCTCCAAGAGCATTGTAAATAAACGTTCTACGCGAGAACTACATCCAAAATTTAGCCCTTGTAAAGGCTATATAAAAATCTTGTCATATGACTTGGCATAGTCTATGCGTCTACTTACTTGTAAAAATAAAAAGTTATTTTTCAGCGTTTGTTTTAAATGTTAAGCATCAAATTGATTTTGCTAACTTTCGTGTTAGTAAATTTCAAATGATGCCATTTGAAGGGGCATGAAATGAAAACGGTTTTAAGTAAAGGCTTTGTACCGCCAATTGGAGAATCGCCCATGATTTTTCAGGCTTTGCATTTATTGGAAAATAATAATGTAGTCATGGCGAAGCCAACCATGATGCATAGGCAGCGAACAGTTTTTATTGCTAGCATTGTTGCAGCTGGCATGATTGCTAGTGCCGGATCAGCCAATGCCGCACTTATCAGCCCCTGTTCTGGCGTAAGTCTGGCGCCGTCAGTGGTCACTGATATTGTAGGCCAATCTGTTTTACCAATTACAGGCATTCTAGATGGCGTACCTTTACTTGGGCTGCTGGGATTGAGCACAAACCTCACCAATACCTTAGCCAGCATTGCGGCAGGCGATCCTATTAATCTCAATATATTAGACTCAAGTGGAAATATTATTTCGCCTGCCGATACTGAATGCCTAACGACTGCAGACGGTTATAGCTTAGACACGCCAAAAGGTATCTCAATCGGTGGCAACTCTATTACAGGACTTGGTAACGGTCTCGCTGCCGACGCAGGCGAGATGAACTCAATCGCCTTTGGTAACGGAGCCGCTACAAATGCCGCTGCAACGAATTCAATTGCTATTGGCACCAACGCTTCGATTGATTTCTTAGGTGTTAACTCCACTGCACTTGGTAGTGGCGCGAATGTTACTGTAGCTAACAGTGTTGCACTTGGTGCTGGTTCGACAGCAATTGGTGGTGCAGAAACCAATTACACAGCCTATGGCTTGACTGCAACACAAACAAGCGTGGGTGAAGTTTCAATCGGGTCCGCAGGCAATGCAAGGAAAATCACTAACGTTGCAGCCGGTAGCGCAGCTACCGACGCGGTCAATGTCTCCCAGTTACAAGCTGTAGACGATGGTGCCGTTAAATACGATCCTTTAAGTCTAAAAATGACAGTTACTTTAGGTGGCCCCTTGTCATTGGATGGTGGCACTACTGGGGGCACCAGAATTACCAATCTCTCCAAAGGGGCAGTCAATGCCACCAGTACTGACGCGGTGAATGGCTCACAGTTATTTGATATCACCTCTGGCATGACAGCCAACATGGATGCACTTGGTTTAAGTATGGCAACCAACTTGGGCGGTGGCGCAACCTACAACTCTACAACTGGTGCAGTTTCTGCACCCACTTATAATGTATATGGAACGACCCAAAATAATGTGGGTTCAGCTATTGATGCATTGCAGGCCAATTCTCCATTACAGTATTCTGATGTGAATGGGGTGGCGACGCCAAATACGCCTTCAAACCATGTCACGTTAGTTGGTAGTGCGGCTGGTCCAGTGACTTTGCATAATGTAGCTGATGGTGTAGCTAATAATGATGCGGTAAATATGGGGCAGCTTGCTGCAGTGCAAAATAATGTGAGTAATTTGGATGCATTAGCAGTTAAATATGATGATGCTACGAGAAATACAATTACTTTAGCTGGCCCAGTATCTTCGGATGGTGGTTTAACCGATGGAACCACGATTACAAATCTTCATCAAGGTTTACTCAGTGCAACAAGTACTGATGCAGTCAACGGCGCCCAACTCTTTGCGACCAATCAAATGATAAGCAACCTAAGTAACGGTGGTGGTATCAAATACTTTCATGCCAATTCCACACATGCAGATTCTGCTGCAATAGGAAACGAGAGTGTAGCCATAGGCTCACGTTCTATAGCAAGCGGTGACGGTAGTATCGCCATGGGCGACAACAGCCAAGCCTCTGCTACTGGTGCAATTGCCATTGGTCAGAACTCAATTTCCAGTGGGGTTAACTCAATTGCAATTGGTACTGGTGCGGTTGCTACTGGTTCCGTAGCAGTGGGGGTGAATGCACAAGCAGGTAACGGCGGTGCCGCATTTGGTGATGATGCGGTTGCATTAACACCGCAGCAGGGTACTGCCTTAGGTAACGCCGCAACTGTAACGGCCAATCGAGGCGTTGCGCTAGGTGCTGGCGCTCAAGCTACTCGAACTGGCATGAACGGTGCAACTGAAAGGTATAGCAATGTGGCTGTGACTTCGACTGAAGGAGCCGTCTCTGTAGGATCAGCAGGTAACGAACGACAAATCACGAATGTGGCTGGTGGTACTGCTGATACTGACGCAGTGAATGTACGCCAATTGGACGCAGCTATCGCTCAATCAAGTGTAGATGCCAATAACCGGCTTAATGCACTACAGAATGATATTTCCAGCGTCAAGAATGACTCTAATGCTGGTACTGCATCGGCAATGTCGATGGCCAGCATGCCTCAGTCAGTGATTCCAGGCAAGGTCATGGTAGCGGCAGGCGTTGCGAACTATCAAGGCCAGTCCGCAATGTCTTTCGGGGTTTCTAATTTCTCTGATAACGGGCGCTGGGTAGTTAACCTCAATGGTACCGCAAATACTCGCGGTAACGCCGGCGCTGCCGTCGGTGTTGGGTTTCACTGGTAATGATTACATTAACGTGTAATCGCCATGAATAAACATAGGAGCAGAATCTTGGGACATTTTAACAAACACTTTAAGTACATCGCCTTGTCCGTTTTAGTCTCTTTATTACTGCAAGGCTGCGCAACATCAGTCAGCAGATTATCGGATGATGGGAATACCGATGAAATCATTTTCCCCAATATAGAAAAAAATGCATGGATTAAAGAGGGAACATTCCCCAATGTCGACAACCTGCGCAATGTTGCACAGGACATGACAAAGAATCAGCTTTATGCATTGCTTGGTCATCCGCATTTTGCTGAGGGATTTGGCAAAGTGCGGGAATGGGACTACATTTTCAACTTCCGTAAAAATGGCAGCACTGAGGTTGACACGTGTCAGTATAAAATTATCTATACATCCAGCATGCGACTAAGAAATACTTACTGGAAGCCAGAAGCTTGTGCAGAATGGTTGGCACTACCCGAAGCACAGCCTCAGACCGTGCTCGAAAATACGGTAGAGAAAATTGTGCCGGGGCCTGAACTGATAAAAATGCAAATTAGCGCCGATGGCATGTTCGATTTCGACAAATCAGAAATTAGTAACTTAAGGCCAGGAGGCGTTGAAAAACTTGACCGCGCAACAACTAACATGCTTGCAGGTGGAGAAATCGTCCAATTGAAAATCGTCGGCCATACTGACCGGCTTGGCGATGATGCATACAATATGAAGCTGTCACAGGCGCGTGCTGAAACGATACGCCAGTATTTGGTAGCGAAGAATATTCCCGCCGAACGCATTACCGCTTTTGGTGTAGGTGAGTCTGTGCCACTGGTTGAATGTAATCAAAACAAACGTGATGAAACATTAATTCGTTGTTTGGAACCCAATCGCAGATTCGAAATTGAGGCTTGGACTGTACGCAAGATTTAGAAAGCTCATAAAAACTAAAACGGCAGAAATTTTTAAGCCTCCTCAATTCAACATCAATTGACAATGCACAGCCTAACTTTTTAAGGCGATGGCTTCGTCTATACTAAGTCATGAAGTAAATAGCTTGAGTTTTATTTCTTGTGCGGTACCGAACAGACAATTTATTCATTCCAATTAAAATCTATAAATCAAAAATTATATTTTTTTAACAGTCTGATTTTAATTGACGAAAGATCACTATGAAACCTAAACTAAAATTTCTATTGCCAGATCTTAAAACAGCAAACAAAGCAGCTGAAGCATTATTACTGGCACGCATCGATAATAAAAATATTAGCTTTATAGCAAAGCCCGGAACTGATCTTGGAGAGTTACAAACTGCCAGCACGATAGAGAGTACAAACTTGGTTAATGATGGGCAAAGAGGCCTGTTGATAGGCGCAGGCATCGGTCTATTAGTTGGTTTATACATGCAGCATTTTCAACCTTGGATAACAACAACGTTTCAGGTACATTGGATCATTTTATTAATCATTGCTACGGTGATGGGGGCGATTGCCTCTGCAATGGGCGCTGCAGTATTTGGAGTTAACTTGTTTAATACCGATTTAGAAAATTTCAAAGAAAAGATTGATCATGGGGCCGTCTTGATGATTGTAAGTGCACCTCTACATCGTACAAATGAGATTCGCAAAATTGTAAATAATTTACATCTCAAATTTTAGAAAATACACATACTGTGATTCAACTTTTTTTGGGGGGGTTCTGGCAATTCAAACTCTAGATAGAAACGACTAAGCCATTTTCTAATAACTCATTAAATTCTGAGATGGGTACTGGCTTACTAAACAGATATCCTTGAAAGTGCTCGCAGCCTTTGTTTAGTAGTAGTTGTCGTTGTTCTTTCGTTTCTACTCCTTCAGCAATCACATTCAGTTCTAAGCTTTTTGCCATGGCAATGATTGTCCGTACGATTGCTCTATCGCTACTATCAGTGACTATATCGCGCACAAACGATTGATCAATTTTTAACTGCATTAAAGGTAGTCGTTTGAGATATTGCAAGGATGAATAACCAGTACCAAAATCATCTAACGAAAACTGAATGCCAATTTTATTCAACGCACTCATGGTTGCAATTGTATCCTCAATGTTTTCAAGCAAAAGACTCTCAGTGAGTTCTAGTTTAAGTTGTAAAGGGTTAATGCAATGGCGTTTTATAGCGTCTTTCAACTGGACTACAAAATCAGCTTGGTGAAATTGCTTAGCGCTTACGTTCACAGAAAGTGTTAAATCCCGCGTTGCGGGGTTTTGTTGCCAAGCTTTAAGCTGGGTGCAAGCAGTTTCCAAAACCCACTGTCCAATGGGTACTATTAAGCCAGTCTCTTCAGCAAGTGGAACGAACTCACTGGGAGACATAAAGCCACGTTCAGGGTGCATCCAGCGAATAAGTGTTTCAGCGCCTAGTATGCGATAAGAGCGGTCAACTTGAATTTGGTAAAACAATTGAAATTGCTGACCTTCAAGTGCTTTCCGTAATTTGCGCTCTAAATCGACTCGGCTATTTACAGCGTTTTGCATCTCTGGATCGAAAAAGCGCAGCGTGTTTCGCCCAGCTTTTTTGGCTTGATACATCGCAATATCTGCATGTTTCAGCAACTCTTCCAAAGATTGTTCATAATCCTTGAAAATTACTATGCCAATACTGGCCGTGCTTTGGTACTCGTTTTCGTCAAGTTGGTAAGGTTGTTGTAGCGATGCCAATATTCTTTCACCAACGACCTCGGCTTGTGTTGCGGCGGTAGTGTCTTGGCTGCTTAAGCCCTCAAGTAATACCACAAATTCATCTCCGCCTAAACGAGCAACAGTATCATCTTCATGCAAGCAAGTAGTCAGGCGTGCTGCAACCTGGCGCAACAGCGAGTCGCCAGCATCATGTCCACGAGAATCGTTGAGTATCTTAAAGTGGTCAAGATCGAGAAATAGTAGCGCACCGTCTCTGCCGCTATGCGCACTGCTAGCTAATGCCTGCTGGAGTCGATCGAGCAAAAGCTGCCTATTTGGTAACTGCGTGAGAGAGTCGTAGAACGCCAAATTCTCAATGATACCTTCTGCCTGCTTGCGTTCGCTAATATCCTGAACGATCGCAATACCACCCACGACATTTTCGTTGTTGTCTAACGAAGGTGCACAAATCAGCGATGCCCATACCTTGGCATCGCTATGAGTTGCACTATAACTGCCCTCATAATGACCAATTTCGCCTAATAGCGCCTTTTCTAGCGCAGGAAAAACCGATTGATCTTTAAGGGACTTTAAGTCAGTTCCGACAACACCATCTACTGAGCTTTGCAAAAGGTCAGCGAAGCGTTTGTTACAAAATGTGACGACATGATGAATATTGTAATGAAAAATTCCGACTGGCGAGTGAGTCAGAAGTAAACGATATCGCTCTTCGCTTGACCTCACTGTTTCTTCCCGCGTAGCGGCCTCAACATGTAAAGAAACATTCTCGCGTATGTTACGATTAATATGCCATGTGCTCATAATCATAAACCCAAGATACAACATGATAGCGACGCCCATCGACATTGAGATACTGTCTCCTGCAACAAATAATCGTACCATCGTCGGCACTATGCTCAAACTAGCAAATGTAATGGCGCAAACCAGATCAGCCGAAAAAGCGACGATACCTCCAGCAGTCAAACCTGCGAGCATGAAGATTAAAAATAATTGATGCTGGGGATAATCAATTGGAAAAAGGATGATGCCAGCCGAGCCCCAGACAGCACCCACAAGAAAAATTAGGAGCCGATATTTTTTTAGCCAGCCCTGGCTGGCTGTAGCTTTGTTTACGTGAGAACGTAAATATGTGGCAATGAGCACGGCTCGCGCTAAAGAGAAGACAATAATTAGGGAAAGCCAAGAGTAAATTATTGTAGTGCTGATCACATCATGTAACACATAAATGAGCACACAGGCCAGAAGCATGCTGGTAATGAGAGAGGCTCTGCCAACAGAAAAGAGTTGTCTTGTTAGTTTGGATTGTATTGTGGTTTGTTTGTCAAAGTCGCTTATATTGTTACTCATTATTATCTACTCACGTGAAGCTCAAATGACTTAGAACTATCATACCTGCGATTAAGCCCGTTAGATTATGCCCTATGTTATTTGTGGCTCAATAAACTATAAAAAAAATAATTTCCGCTCTTAGACAGAGTACATTTTTGTGGAATACATTTTAAGTATGACTATAGCTTATTAGTTCTTAGCGGTAATTCTAAATGTCACAATTTGTTCTTGAATGTTAAGATTTTGCGCACGCCAAAAGTACAATGCAACAAAACCTATGTGAGGATAGCATTTTGAAATGATTGTGATAGCAGCATATATAAGTTGAATGTTCATTGGCTCAGGTGAATCAACCCAAGCCATTTTGCATTCACTAAACTATAAGTGCCAAAGCCTTAACAATTACAATAAGTACTCATTAATTCAGTTGCAAGTCTAGCCATCTCAATTTCTTAATCGACATGTATTAGTAAAATAGGTTTGGATGAAGTTTTATTTAGAACTGTTATTTGCGATTGATTTGCAATAATACTTATTAAATTAACTTTCCCAAATGTTTGCTAACGAATGGGATGGGGTTTGCATTTAGCCTATACTAAAACATTGCAACATTAACAGGTCGTCTCATGTTTAAACCAAACTAAGCCATGCACACACCTCAAGATAATCTTAATGATAACCCCGCCCCAATTACTACCGAAAATAGTGGATTAACTTTCATAGAAGCCGCTCAGCGGCTTAAGACAGGTGGTTACAACGAGCTCCCATCACATAATAAACGCGGTTTTTTAAGAATCTTATTTGAAATTATTCGGCAACCCATGTTTGCATTATTAATTGGGGGTGGATTTGTTTATTTACTACTTGGAGATCGGGTAGAAGCCTTATTTCTATTGGTATTCGCATGTTTATCCGTAATGATAACAATCGTGCAAGAATCACGCAGTGAAAAAGTTCTAGAAGCCTTACGCAATCTAGCTAGCCCACGTGCAACAGTTATTCGCGAAGGCAAAAAGATTTCTATTGCTGGTCGCGATGTAGTCATGAGTGACTTAATGGTGGTTACTGAAGGTGACCGAGTCGCTGCTGATGCAACCCTAATCTCTGCACATGATTTATTGCTAGATGAATCATTGCTAACTGGTGAATCGGTAGCGGTAGGTAAATTGGCACAGCAAACCCTAATTGATAGACAACTTAATAATAGATTGGCAGTAACACCCGGCGGTGAAAATTCACCCTATGTTTTTGCAGGCTCTTTGGTTGTACGTGGCACAGGGCTTGCACAAGTGCACGCTACGGGCGCTCGGAGCGAAATGGGCAAAATAGGTCATGCACTGAAAACAATAGATAGTCAACAACCTCATCTACAAAAACAATTACACGGCCTAGTTCGCAACTTCACAGTTATTGGCGCTATCGCGGGGGGAGTAGCTGTCTTGTTGTATGGGCTTTTGCGCGACTCTTGGCTTGAGGCGATGCTGAGCGGTATTGCGCTCGGCATGTCATTATTACCTGAAGAGTTTCCACTGGTTATGGCAGTGTTCATGGCAATGGGTGCATGGCGTATATCGAAGGCGCGTGTGCTAACCAGACGCGCATCAGCGATTGAATCTCTAGGTGCTACAACGGTATTATGCACTGACAAAACTGGCACTTTAACTGAAAATAAAATGTCATTAGTCTCCATTCATACTAATGATGAGACTTGGACAGAAAGCAACAATGAAGTTGTAACAGCCGATATTCAAACAGTATTGGAAACAGCTTTCTTAGCTTGCTCACAACAGCCAACCGACCCAATGGATATTGCTATTCACAAACTTGAGAAGGCAAACATTGGCAAAAATGTTGTCAATTTTGACAAATATCAACTGATTCGCGCTTATGGCCTTAGGCCAGATTGTTTTGCAGTGGCTAATATACTTTCTAACAGCAATGGGGACACTACGGCTTATGCGAAAGGTGCGCTAGAAACGATTTCAGCACTATGTCATTTAACAGAAGATCAATTATCAACTATTCAAAATCAAGCCGAAAAACTTGCCTTAATTGGTATTCGGGTGCTGGGTGTAGCTCAAGCAAAAATAAATGCCACACAATTAAAGGCACTGCCAGAAACATTGCACGATTATAAATTTGAATACGTGGGCTTAATTGGCTTTGCCGACCCACTCCGTGCCAACGTGCCTGCCGCGGTTGCAGAATGCCGTACAGCCGGTATTCGCGTGATTATGATAACAGGAGATTATCCAACTACTGCACTTGCGATTGGGCGGCAGGCAGGGCTGGATTATGAGCAAGTATTGACAGGTGACGCCATTGAAAAAATGACGGACAATCAATTGATTGCCGCGTTAAAGATCACTTCAATATTTGCGCGTATTCGACCTAATCAAAAATTGCGCATTGTTCAATTATTAAAACAAAATGGCGAAGTGGTAGCGATGACAGGCGATGGCGTTAATGATGCACCTGCTATTAAGGCTGCAGATATTGGCATTGCAATGGGCGGGCGCGGTACCGATGTTGCGCGTGAAGCTTCAAGTATTGTCTTGCTAGACGACGATTTTGGTTCAATTGTTAAAACTATTCGTTTAGGGAGGCGTATTTACGACAACCTGCGTAAAGCTATTGAATATATTATTGCAGTCCATATCCCTATTGCTGCCTTAGCAATTATGCCGTTACTGTTTGGGATGCCACTTATACTAACTCCTATTCACATTGCATTTTTAGAAATGATCATAGACCCCGCCTGCTCAGTCGTATTTGAAGCTGAGAATGAAGAAAATAATGTCATGCAGCGTCCACCACGCGACCAAAAAATCCCTTTAGTTTTAGGTAAACGCGTTTTGTGGGCAGTGATTCAGGGCTTGATTGTTTCAGCCATGTTGGCAATTATATTAGTGGCTACAAGGCAGATGCAGTTAATCGAAGCTGATAGTCGAACACTCTTGTTCACATCACTTGTGATAATGAATATGGGATTAATTTTAATCAATAGGTCGTTTAGTGCTTCAATACTCACTGCAGTTTTAAAACCCAATCGCTCACTCTGGATTTTATTGTCAACAGTCAGTGCCATATTAGCCGCAGTAGTCATTTGGCCACCTGCACGTCAGCTGTTTGACTTTGGGCAGTTTCATTGGAATTTATTCGCAATATCAATATTCGCAAGCTTAGCAACTTTGCTTATATTAGAAACAATAAAATCGCAATGGTTTAATACTAAAATTCCGTCAACCAAGCCTGCTTAATTTATCTTAGTTAGCTAAAATAGAAGATATTATCTTTAGCCTTTCGTGATTAATGTAGTCGCAATGAGTATCTGACGGCATGTCAAGAAATGTTAAGAAGTGGACTGATTCAAATAAAAAGCCTAATATCGCTTAGATATTAGGCTTTTGAGTCATCACGATGCTTTGTGATGTTACTTTAATGGTGGCCCCTCTGTGAGTCGAACACAGTACCAACGGATTATGAGTCCGCTGCTCTAACCAAGCATGAGCTAAGGGGCCAATAAGCTGCCGTGTTTTGGTAATCCCAAAACGTAAAAGCGTATGAATATTTAGTTAATCTTGACCAGTCTCTAAAAAGCTTCGCAGTCTTTCTGACCTGGTAGGATGACGTAACTTACGTAATGCTTTCGCCTCGATTTGACGAATACGCTCACGTGTAACATCAAACTGTTTACCCACTTCTTCCAGCGTGTGGTCAGTATTCATCTCAATACCAAAACGCATACGCAATACTTTTGCTTCGCGTGGTGTCAACGACTCTAATACTTCACTAGTGGCATCTCGTAGGCTGGCGTAAACAGCCGCTTCCATTGGTGCCAATGTTGTATTGTCTTCAATAAAGTCACCCAAGTGCGAGTCTTCATCATCGCCAATCGGCGTTTCCATCGAAATCGGCTCTTTGCTGATTTTTAAGATTTTACGAATCTTATCTTCAGGCATTTCCATTTTTTCTGCCAATGTTGCTGGATCAGGCTCAATGCCTGTCTCTTGTAAAATTTGGCGACTGATGCGATTCATTTTATTAATCGTTTCGATCATGTGCACTGGAATACGAATCGTACGCGCCTGATCAGCAATAGAACGTGTGATCGCTTGGCGAATCCACCATGTTGCATAGGTAGAGAATTTGAAACCGCGGCGATACTCAAACTTATCCACCGCCTTCATCAAGCCGATATTACCTTCTTGAATTAAGTCCAAGAACTGCAAGCCACGGTTGGTGTATTTTTTTGCAATCGAAATCACCAAACGCAAATTTGCCTCAATCATTTCACGCTTGGCACGGCGCGCACGCGCCTCGCCGGTGGTCATTTGCTTGTTGATTTCTTTAAGCTCTCTGATAGGAATGCCCACTTTAGTCTCAAGCGCGATCAGTCTATCTTGCTGATCCACAATCGAGTGTTTGTAGCGCACCAAGCGTTCAATATAAGGCTTATCCAGACCCAGTTCTGTATCTAGCCAAGTTAAATTAATCTCGTTACCAGGAAAGCTTTTAATAAAATGTGTACGTGGCATGCCTGATTTATCCACGCAAAAATCCATCACTTTACGCTCGTGGCCGCGCACCTCTTCCACCAAACTGCGTACTTGCTCGCACAAGGCTTCAACCTGCTTGGCTGAAAATCTAAATGCTGTTAATTCTTCTAATACCGACTCATGCAGTTTTTTGTATTTTGGGTCTTGCGAGCCAGTAGTTTCGCGAATCGCGTTCATCTCGCTGTTGGCTTTGCGAATCACTGCAAAACGTTTTAGTACTTCTTCTTTTAATTTGGCTAGTGCTTCAGCTGAAATGGCAGCTGCCTTGGCGCCATCTTCGTCATCGTCATCTTCTTCCTCCACATCCGCGTCCTCTTCTTCGGCCACTTCAGCAGAAATGGTGTCTTCGAGGCCAATGTCGCTATCAATTAAACCATCCACCAAATCGTCTACACTGATTTCGTCTTTTTCAACTTGGTCAACCATTGCCAATAATTGGGTAATAGTAGTTGGGCAGGCAGCAATCGCTTGCACCATGTGTTTGAGACCATCTTCAATACGACGCGCAATTTCAATTTCACTTTCGCGGGTCAGCAAATCGACGGTGCCCATTTCGCGCATGTACATACGCACCGGGTCGGTGGTGCGGCCAAAATCAGAATCAACCGTCGCCAGCGCAGCTTCGGCTTCTTCTACCGCATCTTCATCAGTCACTGGTGGAGGCGCATCAGCCATCAATAACAGTTCAGCGTCAGGTGCTTCTTCATACACCTGAATGCCCATGTCATTAATCATGCCGATAATGCCATCTATCTGTTCAGAGTTTTGTACATCGTCTGGCAAATGGTCATTAATTTCGGCGTAAGTTAAATAGCCGCGCTCTTTACCCAAAATAATCAGGGTTTTTAAGCGTGTGCGCCTTACCTCAGCGTCTATTGCTTGAGCAGCTGGGTCTTGCGCTGCTTCGTGTTCAAGCTTTAAGCGCTCTTTTTCTAATGTCTTGTCTGACTTTGGTCTGGCCATGCCCGATCCTATTCTATAGTCTAAATACAGGTCAATACTAGTCCTACTGCACTGCTACTGTCATTACGGGAAACCCTAAATTATACCGCAAAAAGCCCTTAATTTTAAGCGATTTATGCTTATACTTTAAACAGTTAATCCGCTTTTGAGCATAGATTTACTGCTTTGGTTTGTTTTAGATTAAAAAACTTAAAGTTTATTTTGAGATTTTTTAACAGTTAAGTTTTTAAGCATCTCGCGCTCTTCGTCTGTCAACGTACTCAAGGGCTTTTCTTTTAATGTATCCAAAATTCCGCCATTTTGCTTTTTCTGAATCATTTTACCTAATTGGGTACACGCACCTTCAAATTCAAGCTCAAACTCTGGTCCCTTAACAAACAAAGCCAGCTCGCGCTTAATTTCGTTAAGCATTTTTGTATCTACTTTTGATTCAATTGCATGCAGCAATGCGGCCGGCTTCGATTGAGGTTGCGTCAAAGCCGCATGAATACTGGCTTGCAGTAGCACGTTTTCTTCTCCGAAGCCTTGTGCAAAATTTAAATGCTCAGTTTTGGCTAAACTGGGTTGCATCAGTAGCATCAAAACAAAACGTTTTTTAATGCTAATCGGCGCCCGGCTTTGTTTTTGCGTCGCTAGCACCGGCACTTTGTTTGGCGCTGGCAACTTCAACTTCTGTTGTAACTCTTCTACACTTATACCTGCCAACTCTGCTATTTTTTTACGCATATATAAAGCACTTAATGGTGCTTTAATTTCCATCAAAATAGGGGCTGCATCACGCAAAAACTTAATCTGATCCTCGTCTGAATTCAGCGGATTATTTTCGCTTAAATGCGCAATTATGTATTGCGAAAGCGGCATGGCGTTTTGCATTTCCTGCTCAAACTTTTCTTTGCCAAACTCACGCACATAACTGTCAGGGTCATGTTCTTTAGGCAGAAATAGAAAGCGTAATTTTAGCCCGTCAGTTAAGGCTGGCAATGCATTCATGGCGGCGCGCCAAGCTGCAGTGCGGCCTGCATTATCGCCATCAAAACTAAATACAATTTCATCAGTTTGGCGCATCAGCTTGGTAATATGAAATGGCGTAGTCGCAGTGCCCAGTGCGGCCACTGCGTACTCTATGCCATATTGCGCAAGCGCCACCACATCCATATAACCCTCTACCACCAGCACGCGGCCTGCATCTCTTATGGCTCTTCGAGCGACAAATAAGCCATACAACTCGTGGCCTTTTTGAAACAGCGGTGTTTCAGGTGAATTGTAATATTTGGGAGTATCTTCAGGATTGATGACGCGGCCACCAAAGCCAATCACTTGACCTTTTTGGTCGTGAATCGGAAACATGATACGGTCACGAAAGCGATCGTAGCGCTTGCCTTGGTCATTTTCCACCACCAGGCCTGCAGTTTGCAAAGCATCGTTTTCATAATTGGCAAACACACTTTGCAGGTTTTGCCAGCCAGCTGGCGCATAACCAATTTGAAATTTAGCCGCAATTTGACCACTTAAGCCACGGCCTTTTAAATACTCTATGGCGCGTTCCGATTTTTTAAGCTCAGATTTATAGTAATTGGCAGCTTGTTGCAGGCTTTCTTGCAGGCCAAGTTTAATAGTTTTATTTTGT
>JAKFEP010000181.1:0-4314 GCA_036675645.1 Methylotenera sp.
GCCGCCAATCAGGCGTAAAAGCGTGGTTTTTCCACTGCCGCTGCCACCCATAATGGCCACCACTTTTCCGCGTGGAAACACCATGTTAATGCCTTGGTGCAACATGCGGCTTTTGTAGCCAAAGGAAAGGTTGTCGATTTCGACGATATTTTGAGTCATTAATTTTGCGTTTTAAGTTTGCAACTATTCTAATGTAAAACGCGGTCAAATCAAACGTGTAACTTGCATTGGGTGTTATAAAAAGATGAGGGAACAAAAAGCCCGCACTAGGCGGGCTCAATAACTAAATAAGTTACCCTGTTCAAAAAGACATACATACCATATATGGAGTTCCATCTACTGGCGCAGCCACTTCACTATCTGCTGCACCTCTCACAGCCACTCTCACTGAACCGGTATCTCCCACACCATCATCCAGTGTAACGTCTAGTTGCGCGGCAAATCTGCCAAGTATTGCATCTGAACATACAACATACGCACCTCCCATAACAGGTATTTCTGTGAGGCCAGTCGAAACGCTTTGAATACCAATAAGTCCTCCATCTGCATTTCTTGGTTGGTATGTATTATTTGCCGTACAGTCTATATCTGTAGAACCTGGCGACAAACCTGCCAAGCGAACATGTTCCCATACCGCACAAGTTTCATCGCCGTTTGTAACTGTAGCCCATGACCCTTGAATCACCCCGTTTTGCGTACCATTTGCTGGATTTGTACCCCCCACATGCGTATCAGCATTATGATCATCACCAGGTAGGGTTTTAAACCTGTCTTGATATCCGTAAATGTAAACCTGCACATTTTGAAAGTCTCGCGCCATATTTTTAACTTTGGCACTGTTAATGAGTTCTTGCCCTCTAAGCACACCGCCAAGCAGCAAGCCAATAATCACCAGCACAATGGCCAACTCGATTAGAGTAAAACCTGCCTGTTTTTTCATTTATTAAGTCCTTTTACTTTTTATACTTTTGCGTGTTTATTGTGTGTATAAATTTACTACTTTTACATGTGCCACAATCCATGCAAATGTCGTGCCAAGCAAGACCTGCTTTATGTTTGGCGGTCGAGAGCCAATTGTATCAAATTTAAGATTTAAATAAATGATGAAAATTCATCACTTATGACAAAATATCAACACTCTATTTTTGCTGGCGCATTTAGATTATGCTTGAGTTTTGCACAATTAATAAGCCAATTTCATGCTCAATTACGCCAATATTAATTCGCTATTAGCCGCAAATTCCCACCGCATATTGGCCGTCATGTTATTGGCTCTGCATGCGTTTTTAATTTGGGGGGATGGTACTACACAGCTGCAACGGGCGTTCTTTTTGTGCCACTACGGCCTATTTTTGATGTGGCAACCAGTATGGCGTAGTACGCACCGACTCAGTAAAACTGCGCTTGCTGTATTTATTGGTGTGGGCTTAATTGCTTTTTTCTACATTAACTGGTGGCTCACCGCTATGTGGCTATCCATTTTGTTTGGACTATTGGGTGGTCGTGTATTTTCAGACGGCTCTAAATCCACCCGGATTGTGCACATTTTAGCAGCAAGCTACCTGCTCTCCATGCTATTGCTTTGGGTAGTGCCAAAGCTACTAAACTCCTCCGACGACTTGGAAGCGGCAAAATTTGTGATTCGTTACTTAACGCCTATTCTGCCTTTGGCCATTCTATTTATTAGCGCACAATCGCAAAAGCTCAGCCAATTGCTGGTGTTGGATTTCTTCTACACACTTTTACTGATGCTGTTGGCTTTTATTTTAACCTTATCCAGTTATGCTATTGGGACCATACAGGCCATTAATTATGTGCAAGTAATGTTTATCACTATATTTGGCTTAGCTTTCGGCCTGCTGGTGTTTAGCTTTTTCTGGAAGCCGAATACGCGCTTTTCTGGTGTCGAGCTTTTAATGTCGCGTTATTTATTGAGTATTGGGATGCCCTTTGAGAAGTGGATAAAAAATATTGCCACACTGGGCGAAATAGAAGCTACACCAAATGGCTTTCTGCAAGCAGCTATGGCTGAAATGACTACTCTACCTTGGATTTCGGGTGTCAGCTGGTTAGCCGATGAGTCGCAAGGCAGGTTAGGTGAAACCTCACAGCATGTCACTAATTTTAATTTTAAAGACTTTCACATGACCTTACATACCCGCTGGCAGATTTCACCCGCCCTGTATGTGCATGTAAAACTGCTGACACAAATCATGGGTGAATTTTACGAAGCCAAACGCCGAGAAGAAACCATGCGTCAAAATGCTTACATGCAAGCATTTTACGAAACTGGTAGCCGCCTCACACATGACATTAAAAATATCTTGCAATCGGTGGGGACTCTAGTAAGCGCAGCTGAGCAAGCCGATGATAAAGACAGCGACGCATTATTGAAGCTTATTCGTAAACAATTACCTATTTTAAATAAACGCATCGCCTCTACCCTAGATAAATTAAAAGCGCCTAGCGAAGATAAAAAAAGACTCGAAAAATTATCAGCCTGGTGGAAAAACCTGCAAATGCGTCACAAACAAGACGGCGTTGAATTTATTTCAGAGAATTTACCACTACAAGACATTAATGCGGAAGTTTTAGACAGTGTGCTGGATAATTTACTAAATAACGCACTGGAAAAAATTAAACATCAGCCGGACACTACCATCAAAGTAGAAATGCACAGCTCTCCGGAAAGTGGTTTTTGCATTGATGTCACAGATACTGGCAAAGCCATGAGTGCACAAATAGCCAATGACCTATTTAAAAAACACATTGCGTCACCTAATGGTTTAGGCGTTGGTTTGTATCATGCCGCACAAGATAGCAAGCAGGCAGGCTACGAGTTAAGCTTGCATAGCAATGTCAATGGCGCGGTGTGCTTTAGGGTAGCCCTTGCTAATTCGAAAATAGCTAATTTAAGTAGTGATGCTGCTTAAGTTAACTATTCAGTGGATTTTATTTTAACTGCCTTGTACTTAACTGCCATGACAGTCACCTGTATTTTGACTAATGGCCATATGGTCTGCAGGGCAGATGAATACGCACATAGACAACTTAGACTAGCGTAAGCCTTGCATATAATCCGCTACCGCTTGCATTTCTGCATCAGTCATTTTAGCTGCAATCGTCATCATCATCGGCGCATTGGCGCGCTCTGCTGTGCGTAAAACTCTCAGTTGTTGCAAAGCATAATCGGCATGCTGCCCAGCCACGCGTGGATATTGCTTTGGAATGCCAGCACCATTGGCACCATGGCAGGAAGCACAAGCTGGCACGCCTGAGGCGGCATTACCACCACGGTAAATTTTCTCACCCAGCGAGCCTACGCCATTACTTTTGGCTTTCCCCAAGCTTTGTTGTTGCTCGGCGTAATACTTAGCCAGCTCCTGCATGTTCTCTTTAGTAAGGTCTGCTACTACACCCTGCATGACAGCATTAACACGTTTACCTTCTTTAAAATTAGTCAGCTGCTTAAATAAATATTCCGGATGTTGGCCTGCTAATTTTGGGTTTAGAGAAATACTGCTATTACCATCTGCGCCGTGGCATGCAGCACATACATTTTGCGCAATTTGTTGCTTATCTTTAGCTTGAGTTGATTCAGCGGGCGCTTTTGTTACTTTATCAGCTGCAAATGCGGGTAAGACAACCATGGTTAACGCCAAAACAAAAGCTAATACAGCACGCATCACAACTCCAATAATTCCAAAATAAATTTAAGCAATTCAATTAATTAAGCGCGCATTTTATCAAAAACGGCTGCTTCATGGTAGCATTTACATCTTTAGATTAGCCTTGAATTCTTTTTAAATCGGACAAGAACAAGGCGGCGAATGCCGAAATAGCGCAGATAGTATAGTTGAGTACAGCTAGCTATTGAGGCTTAAGCCAACACAGTTATTGTTTGATTTTGAAAGAATACTAATGCCGTTGTTTCAAAACGCTACTTTTTTTATCTCCGCCCACCACTTAAGAGACCTGCCACCTGCTTCAGGCATAGAGGTCGCTTTTGCTGGCCGCTCTAATGCGGGCAAATCGAGTGCACTCAATACACTGGCCAATCATAATCGGCTTGCGTTTGTATCTAAACAGCCAGGTCGCACCCAACTGATCAATTTTTTCACGTTGGGCGATGATAAACATCTCGTAGATTTACCTGGCTACGGTTATGCCAAGGTGCCTGAGGCGATGCGTGCACACTGGCAAAACGTGCTAGCGAGATACCTGAGTGAGCGCACCAGCTTGGGCGGTTTGGTGTTAGTGATGGATAGCCGTCATCCGCTACAACCGCTAGACCGCCAAATGCTGGATTGGTTT
>JAKFEP010000206.1:0-4301 GCA_036675645.1 Methylotenera sp.
GGCGTGTTCCGGGTCTACCGAAATCATCAATGCATCAATCTCATGAATCAGGCTGGTTAAACCAAGCAGATCACGCTCTTCCAACAAACGGATTAAGTTATCTTCAAAAAATGCTGAATTTTCTTTATCGCCATGACGGCTAAATTGTAGTGAGTTAATGGCCATGTTCTAGGTTACTGTTGCGCTTGTTGTGCCTGTTGTATTTTTTGCTGCGCATGTTGCGCTTCTTTTAATAGCGCGATTTGATTCATTTTATGCTGCTGCTGAATCGGTGTACCCGCTTGATTCACCACTACACTGGTGGCCATTCCCTCAACCCCGCCGCCAGAACGCATACCTGTCACCGGGCTTGCGGTACGATAGTCCAGACCAGTCGCCAAACGAATATAAGTTTCACCCGCGTGGCAGCCATTGGATACATCGATACTCTGCCAAGCACTATCAAACCATACATCCACCCAGGCATGACTTTGCATCAGGCTACCATCTTGGGTAAATAAATAACCGCTCACATACCGCGCCGGGTAACCCAAGCTACGGCAACAGGCAATAAACACATGGGCATGATCCTGACAGACTCCCTGCTCCAGTTTAAACGCTTCAATCGCGGTGGTAGTCACTTCAGTTGCGCCTTTAATATAGCCCACTTTATCTACCAAGGCATGCATTAAATCGTCGATCGGTTTGTATTTGTAATTGGCTGCAAAGGCAATAATGGCCTCATCTGCAAGTGTTAACGGTGTATCGCGCATGTAAATATGGAGCGGCAATGGCTGTTGCTGGCTGTAATCGTTAACTCCTGTTTCCACCTCACCCACCACCGTCACGCTCAGCTCGGTATGTGGCTGATCAACCACCAAGGTATGGGTGGTGTTACCAAATGCATCTTCAAAACTGTTTAACTGGCCTTGTGTTTTAATATCCCAATACTTCACATGCTGGCCAAATCCGCTTTGCGGTGTCAGCCGCAATTGCTGGATAGTGTAATCAGCAGGCGAGCTGTATACATACTGGGTGTAGTGTTCTATATTTAAACGCATAAGTAATTCTAACTGGCTTTAGCTGGCATTAATACTTAAAAAAGCACGTTGAATTTCTGCGCCCAATAGATTATTCGAATCAATAAAATCGCTTAAAAACTCGTGCAAACCGCGCTGGAAAATATCCTGCATTTTGCCATAGCGCAATTTGGCATGCAGCTCGCCGGCAAGCCTTCTACACTCCACCTGGCGCCTGCCCGCAAGCTGTTCCAAAATAGGCGTAATTTCATCGAGGCAAGCATGAAGCGAGCGCGGCATATCGCGCCTTAACACCAATAACTCTGCCACGCGCCACGGCTCTATGGTATCGCTGAATATTTTTTGATAGGCCTGAAAAGCCGAAACCGAACGCAACACTGCACTCCACTCGTAATAATCGACCGCGCCGCCGACTTCTTCCTCTTCTGGTAACAACAGGTGGTATTTCACATCCAATAGCCGCGCGGTATTGTCGGCACGCTCTATAAAGGTGCCCAAGCGTACAAAGCTAAAAGCATCATCACGCAGCATGGTGCCAAAACAAACCCCCCTGAATAGATGCGAGCGCGCTTTCACCCAATCACAAAATTCCCGTAATCCTGACTTAGATAAATCAGCGCCCCTAAATTGATCAAACTCTAGCCAAAGCGCGTTAATATTTTCCCAAGTTTCCGAGGTCATATCGACACGCACTGCACGGGCATTTTCGCGCGCATTGCGCAGCGCGTTGTAAATGCTGGAGGGATTATTCGCATCCATCGATAAGTAATGAATGACGCTAGCTGCATCTACGCTGCCATACTCTTCTTCATACTGGTCGACGTTACCAGCGATCTCTAATGCTGGCAACCAGAGTGCAGCCTCACTTTGGGCGGCATTTGGCACCAGTGACATGCTGTAGGTAACCTCCAGCACACGTGCCATATTCTCAGCCCGCTCAATATAGCGTGCCATCCAATAAAGGTGGTCAGCTGTCCTGCTTAGCATGCTGGTTCCACTACTTTCTGTTTGGGTTTTTGTGTGGTTTTTTGTTTGGTTTTGCTCTCAGCTTTAATAGTAGTTGCTGGTTTAGTTTCGCCCGAATCGTTTGCTACAAGGCTATCTTCTAAAACCCCAGCCTCTAACACCCATGTATCTTTGGTTCCACCGCCTTGTGATGAATTCACCACCAATGAACCCGCTTTCAATGCCACGCGGCATAATGCGCCTGGCACTAAAGTCACTGTTTTGCCAGAGAGCACAAACGGCCGTAAATCTACATGACGTGGTGCAATGCCTGCCTCCACCAATGTAGGGCAAGTGGAAAGTGCGAGTGTAGGCTGCGCAATGTAATTGGCGGGTTTAGAGACAATGCGTAACCTGAATTCTTCAATCTCTTGTTTAGTCGCTGCAGGCCCCACCAGCATGCCATAACCGCCAGAGCCTTGCACCTCTTTCACCACCAACTCGTGTAAATGTGCCAAGGTGTATTTCAAGTCATCTTCTTTACTCAGTTCGTAGGTCGGCACATTTTCTAGCAACGGCTCTTCTCCCAAATAGAATTTAATCATTTCCGGCACATAAATATAGGTTGCTTTATCGTCTGCCACCCCCGTACCGACTGCATTTGCCAAGGTCACACCACCATTGCGGTACACCGACAGCAAACCTGGCACACCCAGCATGGAATTAGGGTTGAATACTAAAGGGTCGATGTAATCATCATCTATGCGCCTATAGATCACATCCACACGTTGCGGGCCTTGTGTTGTGCGCATGTAGACGGCGTTGTTGCGCACAAATAAATCCGTACCTTCTACTAATTCGATACCCATTTGCTGCGCTAAAAATGCGTGTTCAAAATAAGCACTGTTATAGGCACCAGGCGACAACAAAACTACGGTTGGCTCTTGGCTATTGGTTTGGGCAACTGCGCGCAAATTTTTTAGCAGTACTTGAGGGTAATGGTCTACCTGCGCGATATGGTAACGACGGAATAATTCAGGGAAAAGCCGCATCATCATTTTACGGTCTTCTAGCATATAGGATACGCCAGAAGGAGTCCGCAGATTATCCTCCAGCACATAAAATTGCGATTCGCTGGTGCGCACTAAATCAATACCGGCAATGTGTGCATAAATCTGGTTTGGCACATCAACCCCAAACATTTCAGGCCGATATTGTGAATTAGCTAAAATACTAGAAGGGATAATGCCGGCTTGGATAATCTCTTGCTGATGGTAAATATCGTGCAAAAACATATTCAGTGCTTTTACCCGTTGTATTGCGCCTGCAGATAATTTTCCCCACTCTTTCGCTGAAATGATTCTGGGAATCACATCAAACGGAATCAACCGCTCTGCACCATCTTCCTCGCCATAGACGTTAAAGGTAATGCCCACGCGGCGAAATAACAACTCAGCCTCTTGACGTTTGCTTTCCAGTTGATGAAGTGGGATATCTTTTAGCCAGTTTTGATAAGCGCTGTAAATGTGGCGCACCTGAGTTTCGTCAAGCTTAGCCGCATCTATTTGCATTTCATCAAAAAAAGATTGCGTCGGTTGTTGCATGGTTTGCAGTCAATAGTATTTATGCAATACACACGCAAAGCTCATGCCAATTAATTTATTGTTTTAAATCAATTAATTATAGTTAAATATCGTCGTGTATGAAAATAAATGCACTAAAAGCGAGCATTTATAATAGAGATTGATATCGACTAGCAATATCATGGTGCGCTATTAAGCCTATTCAATATTTTGTATTTGTTCGCGCATTTGCTCAATCAGCACTTTAAGTTCCATGGAGATTTGAGTGGTTTCAATCGCCACCGATTTCGACCCCAAGGTATTGGCCTCACGATTCATCTCTTGCATTAAAAAATCAAGTCGTTTGCCCGCCGCTGCACCCGCATCCAAAATGCGTTTCACTTCTTGTATATGCGTGCTTAGACGCGACAACTCTTCATCCACATCAATGCGTTGCGCAAACAGCACCATTTCTTGCCGAATGCGCTCATCATCATTGCCAGCCCACGCCTCGGCTAATTTTGTAGTGAGTTTTTGCTGATATTGTTGTATCAGCAAGGGCATCATCGGTTTTACTTTTGTGACTAATATTTGAATGTGCGCCAGTCGCTCAAGAATAATGGTTTTGAGCTTAGCGCCTTCGCGTGCTTTGGCAGCAATCAAATCATCGAGTGTGGCGTTTAAAACGGTTTTTAAATCCTGCTCCAGCGCCTCGGCATCTAACGTCGCATTTTGCATGACACCCGGCATTTGCAATATTTCCAACATGTTGACT
>JAKFEP010000211.1:0-4281 GCA_036675645.1 Methylotenera sp.
ATAGCCAGTACCGCATCTTTTAAAATTTTTGGCATTTTTTCAATTCTTACAAAGGCACGCCGCTCTTCACCAAACTCACTAATTAAAGCGCCATCGGCTGAGTAAACACGAAGCGGCAGTTTAGGTTGGTAGTTAGTCAGCGCCTCAAGCGAAGGCAACGTGGGGTAGATCAGCGTAACCGCCAATGCAGTCAATGCAGTGAGCGTAATTGCGCCTACCAGCACAAATAATATGAGGAAATGCCACCACTTTTTTGGGGTCATAGCGATACTTTGGTGAATTGAACCATTGAGTGAATTAAGGTGTAAATATACAGTTTTAACAGTATATAAGCGAATGACGATTAACCAAAACCGCTTAGTTTTTTTTAGTTATATAGAATGTGTTTAAAAAGCGAAATCTGTTGTAAATGTGTCCCATGTACAACTTTATACCTAAAATTCGCTTTACAGGCTGTAAAGTTGTTGCTAGGATTTAATGTAAATTATCGCTATTGTGCGTAACTAACGAATATTGAAAGAGAATTTTAATTTGAAATTCGATTTTTTTAATGAAAGTACTCCCCCGCTTATCGGGGTAGATATCAGTACTTCAGCTGTCAAAATGGTAGAGCTCTCTACTTCGGGAAGGGGTGCTTATCGCCTTGAAGCGTACTCTATTGCCGCTATTCCGAAAGACGCTATTACTGATGGCAATGTGGTGGGTCTAGAGCAAGTTTCTGATGCCGTTAAATTGGCGTGGAAGTTACTTGGTTCGCGCGAAAAGCGTGCAGCACTCGCTTTACCCTCAGCCGCTGTTATTACCAAAAAAGTGCTGATGACAGCTGATATGCGCGAAATGGATATGGAGGCACAGGTTGAAGCAGAAGCTAATCAGTACATTCCTTTCCCGTTAGAAGAAGTGAATATCGATTTTCAAATCATCGGCCCGGCACCCAATAATGTAGATGAAGTAGAGGTATTGATAGCGGCTGCCAGAAAAGAAAAAATCGAAGACCGTGTGGCTGCAGCTGAAGATGCCGGCTTGAAAGTCACAGTAATGGATGTAGATACTTATGCCACAGAAGCTGCTTATAGCCTGGTGGCGAACCAATTGCCCAATGCAGGTAAAGAACAAACGGTGATGATTGTGGATATTGGTGCGGTAATGATGCACATTAATGTATTACACAATAACAACTCTGTTTATGTGCGTGAGCAAGCTTTTGGCGGTGCCCAGCTTACGCAAGAAATTCAACGCCGTTTTGGCTTATCGGTTGAAGAGGCAGAAATTGCTAAACGTAAGGGCGGCCTGCCCGATAGTTATGAAAGCGAAGTGCTGCAACCATTTATGCAATCGCTTTCAACCGAAGTGGCACGTGCGCTGCAGTTTTTTACTAGTTCCACCCAATACAACCGTGTTGACCATATTGTATTGGCAGGCGGTTGCGCAGCAATCCCAAATGTGGATGTCATGGTGCAAGATCGTACGCAAGTGAACACCATCGTAGCGAATCCTTTTCAAGCCATGTCTATTGGTACTAAAGTGAAGCAACAGCAAGTAAACATAGATGCGCCCGCACTGATTATTGCATGCGGTTTAGCGATGCGCGGGGTGGATTAATATGTTGCGTATCAATTTATTACCGCATCGCCAAATTAAACGTGCAGAACTTCAGCGCGAATTTGGCTTGATGGCTTTAATGGCGGCAGGTGCAGCTTGCGCAGTGGTGTTTTTGGGGTGGCAGTTCTTGGGATCACAAAGGGATGCTCAGGTTGAAAGAAATACGCGATTAGAAACTGCTATTGCTGGTTTAGATAAAGAAATTGCGGATATTAAAGATCTAAAAGACCAGATTAACAACGTGCTGGAACGTAAGCAAATTGTTGAAAACTTACAGACAAATCGTAGCCAAGCAGTCGTTATTTTAGATGAGCTCACTCGTCAACTGCCTGAAGGTCTGTATTTGAAAAGCATTAAGCAAACGGGTAATTTGATTACTTTAGAAGGCGTGGCAGATACTAATGCGCGGGTGGCGACGCTGGTGCGCAATTTAAGCGTTTCAAATTGGATGGAATTGCCCAACCTTGTAGAAATTAAATCACTGACGGTCAATGGTATCAAACAAAATGAATTCACGTTAAATGTGAGCTTAAAAGCACAAAAAGCAGAAGAAGCGCCCAAAAAAGCGGGAGCCAATTAATGAAATTAGATGATTTTAATAATATAGATTTTAAAAATGCGGGTAGCTTACCCATGCCAGTAAAACTGGTATTACTGGGTATTTTGGCAATTATTGTGATTGCTTTGGGATATTGGTTTTTGTGGAATCCAGCAATCGATGAGCTTGACCAAGCTAAGGCTAAAGAACAAGAGTTGCGTCAAACGTTTTTAACAAAAAAAGCTCAAGCCGTTAAAGTAGATGCGTATAAGCAGCAAATGATAGATATTGAAAAAACCTTTGGTGCATTGCTCAAGCAATTGCCGGATAAATCACAAATGGATGGCTTGCTCACCGATATTAACCAAGCAGGCTTAGGTCGTGGTCTGGAATTTGATTTATTTAAGCCTGGTCAAGAAACTGTAGCCGACTTTTATGCAGAAATGCCTATCCAAATCAAGATTAAAGGCAATTATCACGATGTGGGTGCGTTTGCGACTGATATCTCAAAGTTATCTAGAATAGTGACATTGAATGATTTGAACATTGCACCGTTAAATAAAGACGTCAAAGATAGTGTGTTGACAATGGAAGCGACTGCAAAAACCTATCGTTATTTGGATTCTTCTGAGATTGCAGCCAAGAAAGCAGCAGAAGTAAAGGCGAAGAAAAAATGATGATGTTTAATCTATTACCGTTTAATTTATTTTTGAAATCCACATTTATCATCATGTTGATTGCTTTGCTGGCAGCCTGTAGTGGTAGTGAAGGTGATGACCTGGATAAATTCATGGCCGCGGCTGCGAATGATATGGGTAAGGGGGTAGAGCCGCTACCTGAAGTAATGCCTTATTCACCTTTAGAATATAATGCGGATGGTACTTTGACCGACCCATTTAGGGCGCGTAAAGCACAAAGTAAAGATGGTGCGCTGCAACCAAACACCAATCGTCCAAAAGAAGCATTAGAAGCTTTTCCGTTAGAGAGCCTGAAATATGTGGGCTCATTAAGCAGGAATAAATCTGTATTTGCGCTGATTAAAACCCCTGATAACACAATACAACAAGTGAGAACGGGCAATTATGTAGGTCCAAATTTTGGTTTAATCACGCAAATTAATGAGAGCGACATTGTTGTAAAAGAAATTGTCCAAGACGACCTAACAGGCGATTGGGTAGAGCGTAATGCAAGTATCAACCTGCAGGAATAATGACTGGAATGAACATGACTAAAACAATGACTAAACTATTTGCCTTAATATTGCTGGTAAGCGCAGGCTTATTAAGCAATGCTCACGCAGTAGATGAAGACTCATTCAGTAATAAAATTGAGAATATTGATTTTTCTGCCCTGTCTGGTGGGCGCGTCAGTATTCGGGTTAAATTAAAAGAAGCGCTTGTTAATCCGCCAGCTGGTTTCACACTCAACAACCCCTCCAGAATCGCTTTGGACTTCCCCAGCGTCGGCAATGGTATAGGAAAAAGTAATATCCCGAGTGAGCAAGGTGCATTGAAAAGCGTATCTTTAGCGCAAGCTAAGGATCGTACCCGTATGGTGCTCAATTTATCGCGCAATGTAGGTTACAACACTACGTTAAGCGGCAATGATGTGATTATTACCCTGCAAGGCAGCGAGGCAGCAACTGCCAGTACCAATACAGAAACACGCTTTGCTGAATCGCGCGTCAGCAGTGATCAAACACATGCCATTTCAAACGTAGATTTCATGCGTGGTAAAAACGGTGAAGGCCGCATTATTGTTGATTTATCTGATGCTAATACAGGTATTAATATTAAGCAAAAAGGCAAACTGATTACCGTTGATTTTATCAATACTGATGTGCCTGCTGAGTTGCAACGTCGTTTGAATGTAATCAACTTCAACACACCAGTGTTGTACATAGACACCATGAAACAGGGTAAAAATGGCCGTATGGTGATTGAGCCAAAAGGTAACTGGGAACAATCTGCTTATCAAGCTGATAACAAATTTATCATTGATGTGCGCCAAGTGATAGAAGACCCGAATAAATTGGTTAAGGGCAATAAACCTGGCTACTCTGGTGAGAAACTTTCGCTGAACTTCCAGAATATTGAGGTGCGTTCAGTATTGCAAGTGATTGCAGACTTTACAGGCTTAAA
>JAKFEP010000009.1:0-4273 GCA_036675645.1 Methylotenera sp.
CTGGGGGACAAGGGGTCGCAGGTTCAAATCCTGCCGTTCCGACCAATCAAATTTAGTCATTGATCATATTCATGTTGATGCTAAGGTTTTAAATCTTCTCTGTTTTAAATTTATCTAGTTTTAATTCTTCTAGTTTTAAATCTTAAAGTGACGATTAGCATATAAGCCGTTACAATCTGTGGCAAATATAACGGTTTAAAATAATTTCAGTCACTCACATATCAACTATGTCGCGTCCCGCTATTGCACATATTCGCTTAGATGCATTTATCCATAACTACCGCGTTGCCAAACGGCTGCATGGTGGCAAAGCACTAGCAGTGATTAAAGCCAATGCTTATGGGCACGGTGCGCTAGCTTGTGCCCAGTCTATTCAAGATGAGGCAGACGCTTTTGCAGTGGCGAGCTTAGAGGAGGCTTTAGAGCTGCGACAGGCCGCTATAAACAACCCGATATTATTGCTAGAAGGTTTTTTTGAGACGGCAGAGCTAGCTGACATCGTAGCCAATAATTTATGGATAGTGATTCATGCAGAATGGCAGTTAGAGATTCTCTTGGCAGCCAAACTCGCAAAGCCGCTGCATATATGGCTTAAGCTAGATAGCGGCATGCATCGTCTAGGTTTTTCGGCGCTCGCCTATCAACAAGCATTCATGAGGCTTACAGGGCATGTCAATGTTGCAAGCATCGTGCACATGACGCATTTTGCTAATGCAGATACTTTAAGTGATGCCCATACCAATCAGCAAATTACACTTTTTGAGCAAACGGTAGAAAGTTTGGATGTCCATGAAGTTAGCTTGGCTAATTCCGCGGCCATCTTGGGCTGGCCACAAAGTTATCGCCATTGGTCGCGTCCTGGCATCATGTTATATGGTGCTAATCCTATTGTAGACACCACCGTAAAATTGCGCCCGGTCATGCAGTTGAGCTCAAGCATTATTTCGATTCGTACCATTCAGGCAGGTGAGTCTATTGGCTATGGAAGTATTTTTACCGCCAATAAACCAACTGTTGTAGGCATAGTGGCTTGCGGTTACGCAGATGGTTACCCGAGATCTGCAGTAGGTTCGCCAGTCGCAGTTGCTGGACATATCACCAAGTTGATAGGCCGTGTTTCCATGGATATGTTGTGTGTGGATTTAACCGACATTCCATTCGCATCAATCGGCTCACCGGTCGAGCTCTGGGGCGATATAATCAGTGCCAATGACGTGGCAAAGGCCGCTGGTACCATTGCATATGAGTTATTTTGTAATGTAAAACGTGTAGCATTCAAATATTCTGATACTGAAAGGCTGTAAATGAAAGTTATACAAACGTCGCTGGCACCTGCCGCCATCGGTCCTTATTCGCAGGCGGTGCAAGTGGGAAATCTGTTATTTACCTCGGGCCAAATCGCTTTGCGTGCGGATGGTACATTAAACGATGGCGATATTAGTGCGCAAACTACACAAGTATTGACTAACTTAAAAGCGGTGATTGAGGCGGCTGGAGGCAGGATAAATTGCATCATAAAAACCACGGTATTTTTAAAAAATCTAGATGATTTTTCGGCGATGAACCATGTTTACGCTGAGTTTTTTGCCGGACACACACCTGCGCGTTCGACCGTGCAAGTGGCCAAACTGCCACGTGATGTATTGGTAGAAATTGAAGCTATCGCAGAGTTATCGACCGTTTGATTAGCTGCACTAAATTATCACCGTAGATTTAAATATAACTTTAAAGAGTGCTTGAATGAATAATGTAATCAGTGACTTAACCAATAACTTAATCACTAGCTTAATCAACGTTAAGCCGTATTCAGACCAAAAACCTGGCACCTCTGGTCTGCGCAAGAAGGTAAAAGTTTTCCAGCAGCCACATTATCTGGAAAATTTTGTGCAAAGCATTTTTGACTCTATCACCATTCCAAAAGGTGCAACGCTTACTTTAGGTGGCGATGGGCGTTTTTACAATAAAACCGCCATTCAAACCATCATTAAAATGGCGGCGGCTAATGGTTTTAGTAACGTGATTGTTGGTCAAGGTGGCATCTTATCTACACCCGCCGCATCGCACATTATTCGCAAATACCAAACGTTGGGCGGCATTATTTTATCTGCCAGCCATAACCCTGCCGGACCAGACGAAGATTTTGGCATTAAGTACAACACGGCGAATGGCGGCCCGGCCCCTGAGAAGATAACCGAGGCGATTTTCGCCAAAAGCAAAACCATTAGTCACTATAAAATAGATCAATTTGCTGATGTGAATATTGAAGAAACTGGCGAAACGCAATTGGGCGAATTTACAGTAAAGGTAATCGACCCTGTGAATGATTATGCCGATTTAATGGCCCAATTGTTTGATTTTTCTGCAATTAAGGCCTTAATTAAATCAGGTTTTAGCCTGAAATTTGATGCGATGCATGCGGTCACTGGGCCTTATGCTAAAGCTATTTTGGTGGAGCGTTTGGGAGCGGCTGAATCGAGTTTAATGAATTGTGAAGTGAGCGAGACTTTTGGAGGAGGCCATCCTGATCCAAATCTGACTTATGCACATGACTTGGTGGATATCCTGTACCAAGATGGCGCACCTGATTTTGGCGCCGCATCGGATGGCGATGGTGACCGTAACATGATTTTAGGTAACCATTTTTTTGTCACGCCATCGGATAGTTTAGCCATCATTGCCGCCAATGCAGTGCTTATTCCTGCCTATCAACAAGGGTTAGCAGGTGTTGCACGTAGTATGCCGACGAGTGGTGCGGTCGACCGTGTAGCGAAAAAATTGAATATCCCGTGCTATGAAACGCCCACGGGCTGGAAATTTTTTGGCAACCTGATGGATGCGGATAAAGTAACGCTGTGCGGCGAAGAAAGTTTTGGTACCGGCAGTAATCATGTACGCGAAAAAGATGGCTTGTGGGCAGTATTGTCCTGGCTAAATATCATTGCTGCTAGGAATTCGTCAGTAGAAAAAATTGTAATGGCGCATTGGGCAGAATTTGGCCGCAATGTGTACTCGCGCCACGACTATGAAGCGATACCCACGGATGCTGCAAATGGCGTGATGCAACATATTAAAGCGCAATTTAACAGCTTGCCCAACCAAAAATTTGGTCAATATGTCGTGAGTACTTGTGACGATTTTAGCTACACCGACCCGGTAGATGGCAGCCTCAGTACTGGGCAGGGCGTGCGTATCTTGTTTGCGTGTGGCTCGCGTATTGTCTTCCGGCTCTCAGGAACCGGAACTGAGGGGGCGACTTTACGTATTTATTTAGAGTCGTTCGAGCCTAACGTGGCCAATCATCATTTAGATGCACAAGTGGCGCTAAGCGAGATGATACAAATAGCACTGGAAATTTCTGAATTAAAACAGCGCACTGGGTGCGCTATACCCACCGTCATCACCTAGCCTAAAAATAAAGCCAGCGGGAGCTGGCTTTATAAAGTTCTTGTTATGTATGTATGTACGTATTATTTGCTTAGCAGGCCTTTCATCGCCCACTCTTGAGCATCTAATTGTTGGTCTGTTGAAGTATCAAGCTTTGCAAACACAGCGCGATGATGATTTAAGAATTCATCACGTGTGACTTTTTGGTCACCATCAGTGTCCATTAAACGCATCATTTTCATGCTGCGCAATTCGCGACTGTAGCCACCTGTAGTCAGGTCAAGTTTTGAGTTTTTAGTTGGACCAGTCCATTCATTGGCCTCTAAAGTGTCGTCACTATCTTTGTTAAGTGCATCAAAAATACTGTTGTAATATGAATCAGCTTCAGCAGCTGTGACCATATGGTTACCGTCACTATCCAGCATTTTCATCATTTCCAACTTTTGGAACTCACGTGCATAACCGCCTGTGCTCAGCATGGCATCTGCAAAAACAGAGGTAGAGAAGGCAAGTAATAGGCTGGCCGCTAGAGTCGCTTTTATAGGGGTAAATTTCATTTCAATTCTCCTGATAATATAAGTAAAGTATAAGTTTGCTAGCTAGCCATCATTGGTCATGCAAACGGGAAATTACTTACAAATATTTTTAAGAAATTAATGAAACCGGTTGCATCATTGAGGGAATATCATGCTTGTGAGACTGATGGTTATTGGCTTACAGGGCTGGTGCTTTTGAAGGTTATCTTTATTGCTTGACTTGCTTGATGGTCATTTCGTTATTGAACAGACGAACATCCATCCGCCCCAAATAACTCATGCCCAACAGTGCATCGCCATCTAATCCGGGGGCAATGGTGGCCGCGACATTGCGTGCCTCTACACCACCCACC
>JAKFEP010000119.1:0-4266 GCA_036675645.1 Methylotenera sp.
GACCGTCGTAAAGCCATGTTAGAAGACATCGCGATTTTAACCGGTGGTACTGTAATTGCCGATGAAGTGGGCTTGAAACTAGAAAGCGTAACACTTGAGCAACTTGGCCAAGCTAAACGTATCGAAGTGAACAAAGAGAACACCATCATTATCGACGGTGCTGGTGCAGAAGGCGCGATTAAAGCCCGCATCACACAAATCAAAGCGCAAATCGAAGAAGCAACCAGCGACTACGATAAAGAAAAACTGCAAGAACGTACCGCTAAATTATCAGGCGGTGTTGCAGTGATTAAAGTGGGTGCAACGACTGAAATCGAAATGAAAGAGAAAAAAGCACGTATCGAAGATGCCCTGCACGCAACACGCGCAGCCTGGGAAGAAGGTATTGTGGCTGGCGGCGGTGTTGCATTGATTCGTGCGCGCGCTGCAGTTGCTTTGGTTAAAGGCGACAACTTAGACCAAGAAGCCGGTATTAAAATCGTATTACGCGCAGTAGAAGAGCCATTACGCCAAATCGTTCAAAATGCTGGTGTTGAGCCATCAGTAGTAGTCAACAATGTTGCCGCTGGTAAAGGTAACTATGGCTACAACGCAGCTAACGAAACATATGGCGATATGGTAGAGATGGGTATTTTAGACCCAACTAAAGTAACACGTAGCGCATTGCAAAATGCAGCTTCAGTGGCTGGCTTAATGCTGACTACCGATTGCATGATCGCTGAACTGCCTAAGGATGACGCACCAGCAATGGGTGGCGGGGATATGGGCGGGATGGGTGGCATGGGCGGCATGATGTAATTTCAACATCGTTAAAGAGGCGATAGCGGTGTCAGCTTCGTCGGGCGTTCCTAGCCGTATAAACACATACTGCCTGCGTCACGCCCTTCTAGCTTCCTTGCTCTAACCTCTTTCACTCGTTGAAATGCCCTAACAAGCATTCAAAATCAAAACCTCGCTTCGGCGAGGTTTTTTATTGTTCGTAGTTGTTTGACGTAAAGCAGTGCGTCAATTAGGATGACTATTTTGTGTTGGGAATTTTAATCCAGCATTTTCATTAAAGGAAGTAACCTTATGAACCGTTTACTAACGGCCTTGTTCGCTTCTGCACTCGTTAGTTCTTGTGCCACAGTAAGAGAAACATACGCCCCAGACGGCCGTAAAGCTTATTCCCTAAATTGTAGTGGCACAGCTCGTGGCTGGGATAAATGCTATTCGGCTGCTGGTGAGCTTTGCAAAGAAGCTGGTTACGATATACTAGACCGTAGCAGCGAAGATGCGTCTTTCGCCTCTGCTTCTGGTACCGCCAGCAAGACTAAAGCCAGCGCCAGCGGTTCATCTGTAAAAACTAATGAGCGTTCAATGGTGATTGCCTGTAAGAAGTAAACTCACGAATCTCTCATCAGACATGACAATTCATCAGCCTAAATCAAGTTAAACATTAGTTAAGATTTTTTAACTTACTAATATTTATATCTACTATCTATAAAAGTCCCCTCAAAATGCCCCAAGAAAAGCCCGGTCAACTTCATCCCTCATGGCTGGCAGTCATTGGCGACGAGCTCGAAAAACCCTACATGCTAGCCCTGCGACATTTTCTCAAAGAAGAAAAAGCGGCTGGCAAAGTTATTTTTCCGCCTAGCCCATTGATCTTTAATGCATTTAATCACACCCCTTTTGACAAAGTGCGCGTTGTGATTATTGGGCAAGATCCTTACCACGGCCAAGATGATAAAGGACAGCCGCAGGCACATGGGTTAAGTTTTTCTGTGCCTAATGGCATCGCCCCGCCACCCTCTTTAATGAATATTTTTAAAGAAATTGCGTCTGATTTAAATATAAAAATGAGCAGAAGTGGAGACTTAACTAAGTGGGCAGATCAAGGGGTGCTATTACTGAATGCTACGCTGACAGTGGAACAGGCTAAAGCCGGTGCACATCAGGGCAAAGGTTGGGAGGCATTTACCGACGCTGCCATCGCCGCATTGAATAAACATCGCGAAGATTTGGTGTTTGTGTTATGGGGCAGTTACGCGCAGAAAAAAGGCGATATGATTGATAGTAAGCGCCATCTCGTACTTAAATCCGTGCACCCTTCTCCGCTGTCAGCACATCGTGGCTTTTTTGGTAATCGTCAATTTTCGACAATTAACCAGCACTTAATCCAAAAAGGCCAACCGCCGATTGATTGGCAGCTTTAATTAAATAAGGCACTTGTCATGCAATTACAACTTGTTTACACTTCAGTATAAGTCAGTTACAAATTGACAAACCGCAAAAAAAGCCCCGATTAAGGGGATTAAATCGGGGCAAAAGAGCCTCATCGTCTAAGGCTTCCGCTCAGGGAGGAAAGAAGCGGAAAGATAGTTAACAATACATTAACTATCATGCAAATTCAGACTGGTGCTATATCGCTTAGTTCCAGTAATTTATAGTGATTTTGTAACATTTTGTATCTTGGCCTTTAGTCAAATTCTTACCCAAGCCATGCGATAATATCAGCATGCAAAACGAATCCTCTATCCTCACTGGCCTTAACAACAAGCAACTCGAAGCCGTCACCTTGCCGCACCAATCGGCGTTAATTTTGGCTGGTGCTGGCAGTGGTAAAACGCGCGTACTCACCACCAGAATCGCTTGGTTGATTCAAACCGAGCAGGTTTCACCACTGGGTTTAATGGCCGTCACTTTTACCAATAAAGCCGCTAAAGAAATGCTGACGCGACTTACAAGCATGTTACCAATCAATACGCGGGGTATGTGGGTGGGCACATTCCACGGGCTTTGTAATCGTTTGTTGCGCGCGCACCATCGCGAGGCTGGCTTGCCCAGCACGTTCCAGATTTTAGATACTGCAGACCAACTCTCCAGCATTAAACGCTTGATGAAGTTAATGAATGTAGATGACGAAAAATTTGTACCCAAGCAAGTGCAAGGCTATATCAATAGCTGCAAAGAGGAAGGCATCCGCGCCGATAAAGTAGAGGCTTACGATGGGCACAGCCAAAAACTGCGCGAAATTTACGAGGAATATGACAAGCAATGCAACCGCGAAGGTGTGGCCGATTTTGCCGAGCTATTGCTACGTTGCTACGAGTTGCTACAACGCGATGCGCGTATCCGTGAGCATTACCAAAGCAGGTTTCGCTATATCTTGGTAGATGAGTTTCAGGATACCAACCGCTTGCAATATTTATGGTTGAAATTGCTGGCAGGCCAAAGTAACTGCCTGTTTGCAGTGGGCGATGATGACCAATCTATCTACGGTTTCCGCGGGGCACGCGTCGGCAATATGCGCGATTTTGAGAAAGATTTTAACGTACAAAATATCGTTAAATTAGAAGAAAATTACCGCAGTCACAGCAATATTCTGGATGCCGCCAACGCCATCATTAGCCACAACAATAACCGTTTGGGTAAAAACTTATGGACTTCGGCAGGCGCAGGTGAGCCCGTGCGTATTTACGAAGCCTACAACGATAATGACGAAGCGCAATTTATTGTCGATGAAGTGAAAATGCTGCAATCAGAAGGCACGCCTTTGGCAGATATGGCGCTGTTATACCGAAGCAACGCACAATCGCGCGTGCTGGAGCACGCACTATTTTCGGCCAGCTTGCCGTACCGCGTCTATGGCGGCTTGCGCTTTTTTGAACGCGCCGAGATTAAACACGCACTAGCCTATATGCGCCTTATCGCCAATGCCAACGATGACACTGCGTTACTGCGTGTGATTAACTTCCCGACTCGCGGCATCGGCGCCCGTAGCCTTGAGCAGTTGCAGGAAGGTGCACGCCAAAATGATTGTAGCTTGTGGCAAGCTGCAATCAACAAGGTAGGCAATGGCAAGGCTGGTAGCAAAGGCATTGAAGGCTTTGTGCATTTAATTCGTGAGATGACAGACCAGGCCTATGGCATCACACTGGCCGAAGTGGCCGAGCTTGCCACCACGTTTTCTGGCTTAAAAGCACATTACCAAAACGAGCGCGAAGGCGAAGACCGCATCGAAAACTTAGAGGAATTGGTGACCGCCGCAGTGGCGTTTACCAACCAAGCTTTTGGCAACCATAACAATGTGGATGGAGATACCGAACAAGATTTAATGACGCAGTTTTTAACGCATGCCAGTTTAGAAGCTGGTGACCACCAAGCGACCGTTGGCTATGATGCGCTACAATTGATGACGGTGCATGCGTCTAAGGGCTTAGAATTTAAAGCGGTGTTTATCAGCGGCTTAGAGGAAGGCTTATGCCCGCATGAGCAAAGCTT
>JAKFEP010000075.1:0-4263 GCA_036675645.1 Methylotenera sp.
TTTCTGTAAGAACCGTAAATGAGACCACGGAACATATGCAGATACACCACCACAAAGAACATGGAGGCACCTGTGGAGTGCATATAGCGAATGATATTACCGCCAAACACGTCGCGCATAATGTACTCGACCGATGCGAAAGCCTCTGCAGCGCTGGGTTTGTAGTGCATGGTCAAGAAAATGCCGGTGACAATCTGCATGACCAACACCAGCAATGCCAGTGAGCCGAAAAAGTACCAAAAATTAAAGTTTTTCGGAGCATAATATTCAGTTAAGTGAGCCCTGATATTGCTAGTCAACGGAAAGCGTTTATCTATCCAGCCCAATAAGCCCATTGATTGGTCACCTGTTGTTTCAACTTCATTTGCAGTTGTTTTATCTTGAGCCATGACTATGCCTCCACCGTATCTATACCAACAAGCAAAGTGGCATCAGTTAAATATTGGTGTGGCGGCACCACTAGATTCGTGGGTGCTGGTGAGCCTTTAAATACACGGCCAGCCAAATCAAACTTAGAGCCATGGCACGGGCAGAAAAAACCACCTGTCCAGTTTTCGCCCATATCGCCATTAGGCTCTAACTTAGCAGTAGGCGAGCAACCCAAATGTGTACAAATCCCGATTACAACTCCAATATTTGGCTTGATAGAGCGGTCGGTGTTTTTGCAGTAAGCTGGCTGCTGCGAAGTCACATCAGACATTGGATCTGTGAGTTCATCGTTATGCTTAGGCAGTTCTGCCGTTTGTGCATCAGTACGATTTAATATCCATACCGGTTGGCCACGCCACTCTGCCACCAGCATTTCACCAGGCTTAATTTTACTAATATCGATTTCTACTGGCGCGCCAGCTGCTTTTGCGCGCTCGCTGGGCAGCATGCTGCCAATGAACGGCACTGCGGCTGCAGCTGCGCCGATGGCGCCTGTGCAGGCCGTTGCAGTAATTAAAAAATTACGTTTTTCTTGGTCGATTTGGCTTGGTGCCGAGAAAGATAAAGCACTGCTTTTATCTATGCCTATCTCAGTTTTCTTGTCTGACATTCAATATCCTTGTAGCTCTTTTGAAGCTAAATTTATTTGGAATTCAAGTGCTTCCTAAATCAAGTCGCGCATTATACATTTTAATGCGAAATAAACCTAATTTAATTGCATAAGTACTTGAAATAGAAAGACTAAACAACAATTAAACAGGATTGTCACAATCAATAAATGTATGCTGTAGACCAAATTTTTGCGCTAGATGTTCGCCTAATGCTTGTATGCCGTAACGTTCTGTCGCGTGATGCCCGGCAGATATATAAGACATGCCACTTTCTCTCGCCACATGCACGGTTTGCTCAGAGATCTCTCCACTGATGTATGCATCCACATTAACAGCTAGCGCCTGTTCAATATAGCCTTGTGCAGCACCCGTGCATAAAGCCACTGTTTTCACCGGTTTTTGCAAGTCGCCTATCACTTGCGGCAATCTATTAAGCTTGGTTTCAATCAAATTTGCAAAAGTTCGCAGGCTTTGTGGTGCAGTTAATTCTGTCAACAATAACATGTCATTTTCACCGCTTTTACCTATGATATTTAAGCCGAGCTGCTTGGCCAGCATTACATTGTTACCAAGCTCCGCGTGTGCATCCAAAGGCAAATGATAGGCAAACAAATTTATGTCATGTTGCAATAAAAATTGTATGCGGCGCTTTTTAATGCCGATGATGGCTTGCGCCTCCCCACGCCAAAAATAACCGTGGTGCACCAAGATTGCGTCTGCTTTTTCTTTCAAAGCTGCCTCCAGCAAGGCCATACTGGCAGTGACCCCTGTGACTATTTTACTGATGTGCGTTTTGCCCTCAACTTGTAGACCGTTTGGGCAATAGTCACTAAAGCGCTCCGGCTGTAACAGTAGGTTTAAATAATTGTTAAGCTCGTTAATATGGATAGAATTTTTCAACTATTTTCACCTATACTATATATTCATTCATTTATTCATCTATTTATGCACCGCATTTGGCTTATTTTTGCACAATCTGTTACCGCCTGCTTGGGTTTGTTATTTGTTTTACGGATGTTTTACCCACATTTACTTGAGAGTAAGCAAGATGCCATTGTCATCAATCAAGTGGAATCACGCCCAGCTAACAGGCCGCTAACAAAAACAATCACCCCTGGCAGTTACAGCGCAGCTGCCAATAAAGCCATGCCGGCTGTAGTGAATATTTTTACAACGAGTAAATTGGCTGCACCTAATCCAAATGAGCAATTTAGAGATGACCCCTTATTTAAACATTTCTTTGGTGACCAGTTTGAAAACGAAGAAGATAGGTTAGAAAATAGTTTGGGTAGTGGCGTCATCGTCAGTGAACAAGGCCTGATTTTAACTAATGACCATGTGGTAGCCAGCGCAGATGAAATTGAGGTAGCGCTAGCTGATGGCAGGAAGCTAGCAGCCAAGGTAGTGGGTACCGACCCTGATACTGATTTAGCAGTATTGAAAATAGAAGATGAAAACTTGCCCGCAATTACTTTTGCCGCCAACGAAAAATTAAATGTAGGTGACGTGGTACTGGCCATAGGTAACCCGTTTGGGGTAGGCCAAACCGTAACGCAAGGTATTATTAGTGCGCTTGGCCGTAGCCATTTAGGCATTAATACCTATGAGAATTTTATTCAAACTGACGCTTCGATTAACCCCGGAAACTCGGGTGGCGCACTGATTGATGCCGAAGGCAATCTCATCGGCATTAACAGCGCCATCTACTCGCGCAGTGGTGGCAGCATGGGTATTGGCTTTGCCATCCCCGCCAGCATTGCCAAGCAAGTGATGGAACAAATCGCGGTGAATGGCAGCGTCACGCGCGGCTGGATAGGCATAGAAGCGCAAGATATTACGCCTGAGCTGGCGGAATCTTTCAAGCTGAGTAAGCCGCAAGGCTCGCTCATTGCTGGCGTTTTGCGCGGTAGCCCCGCCGATGCTGCGGGTTTAAAAGCAGGGGATGTATTATTGGCAATCAACCAGCAAGAAGTGCTTGATAGCAGCAGCATGTTGAATATGATTGCCGCGTTAAAACCCAATGATAAAGTTAAGTTGACGATTGCGCGCGCTACCAAGGAAATCACAGTAGACATTACAGTTGGCAAACGGCCAAAACCAGCGACAGCGCGCAGATAAAATCAAGCGCGAATGGTATTGATTTTTGGGGTGGTATATTGTGCCACCAGTATACCAACTTCGTAAAGTAACCAAAGTGGGATCGCCAGCATAAACTGCGAGATGATATCGGGTGGCGTAAAAATAGCCCCCAACACAAACGCCCCCACAATCACGTAACTACGCGCTTCTTTCAATTGCGCTATCGTCACCCAACCAAAACGCGCAACCAACACCACCGCAATCGGCACTTCAAACGCCAGTCCAAACGCCATAAATAAAGTCAGTACAAAATCTAGATATTGGGCAATATCAGTCATTACCGCCACGCCCGCTGGCGCACTACTGACGATAAAGCCAAATACCACGGGCAATACAGCAAAATACGCAAACGCCATCCCCGCCAGAAATAACAAGCAGCTAGCGGCAATCACTGGCACCATCAATTTTTTCTCATGCGCATACAACCCTGGTGCCACGAACGCCCAAATTTGATAGAGCGTGTGCGGCAAGGCAATGATAAATGCTGCCATCATCGCCACTTTCATCGGGATAAAGAACGGTGTCGTCACCGCGGTAGCTATCATTTGGCCACCTGCCGGCAATTTTGCCAGCATAGGCGCAGCTAATAGCGCATAGATTTTATTGGCAAATGGAAATAGTACAAAAAATACCAACACCAAGCCCACTACCACCTTCAACAACCTATTTCTAAGCTCGATTAAATGCGAGATAAATGATTCAGTGGGTGTCATTTGGTTTTTGTGGTGGTTTTAGCCATAGCGACTTTGTTAGGCTTGGTGGCGCTGGATTTGACAGCTTGCTCGCTTAAAGTATTGGCGCGTTTTTTTGCTAGCGATTTTACTTTGGATTCCAGCGCATCGGTTTCTGGTTTACGAGCGATAGCCTTTACTTTAGTAGGCTTGAGAGGCTTGAGAGGCTTATGGAGACTGTCTTTCAGAGAAGTCATTTCATTCTCGACAGGTCCTACAAGATTGCTTTCAACAGATTGCTTGATCTCTTCCTGCAATTTTTGCAGCTCTTCAAAGCGCACTTCACGGTTGACTTCCTCTTTTACCTGCGCCACATAACGCTGCATGCGACCCATAAACGCACCCATGGTACG
>JAKFEP010000215.1:0-4188 GCA_036675645.1 Methylotenera sp.
TTAGTGCAGACAGAATAGCTGGATTTGCTTCTCAGGTTAGCGCATCTATGTTTTAATTCTATTCAATTCAATCATTAAAACAATTGTGCAAACAAGCGTGCAAACAACTGTGCAAACTACCTCGAACGCCTTTTCTTCAATCGGCATTATCGGCAAATACATGAATCCATCGGCCTTGCAGCAAATGCAGTCCGATCTGGCGGATTTGGCTCGTCATTTGCGCGCTAAAAATATAGAGGTTTGGCTAGAGCAAAGTACTGCACAACATGCAGAACTGACAGGGTATAACACTGCCAGTTTAGATGTTATTGGCAAAAAAATAGATTTAGCTATCGTGATGGGGGGCGATGGCACCATGCTCAGCGTGGCGCGCAGCCTGATTGGCGATGATATTCCTTTGGTCGGCATTAATCGCGGACGTTTTGGGTTTTTAACCGATTTACGCGCAGAAGAGATGCTGACGGCCTTCGATAAAATTTTAAATGGTGCTTATCAAATAGAAAAGCGCATGTTGCTATTAGCAAGTGTTTATCGTGCCAACAAGCAAATATACCAAGGCGTTGCCTTGAATGACGTGGTAGTGAAAAGCGGGCTTAGGTTGATTGAATTAGAGGTGCAAGTAGATGGCAAGTTTGTGCATAAACAGCGGTCAGATGGCCTTATTTTATGCACGCCTACCGGCACAACAGCTTATTCGCTTTCTGCAGGGGGGCCGATTTTACACCCTAATGTAGATGCGATTGCGCTGGTGCCTATTAGCCCACACACGCTCAGTAATCGCCCGATCGCGCTGAATAGTGATAGTAAAATTGAGATCAGTTTAGTGCAGATTGACACCGCCCAAGTGAGCTATGACGGGCAATTTCAGTTGGAGTTAGAGGTGGGAGATAAAATTATCATTCAACGCGCCGCTAAAGATGTTTCATTGCTGCATCCAAGCGAGTACTGCTACTTTGAGATGTTGCGCAACAAGTTAAACTGGGGTTAACGTTTTTGCTCACAATCAAAACTGACTTTGTTGACTACGGCTTGCCGTACTATTCGTACTGTCTTCGCCTCGTCGCCTAGTCATTTTCGATTCTAAACAAAAATCATAAAATTTAAAGTTATTGATTTAACTAGGCTATTGATTCAACTATGTTACAAGCATTATCCATCCGAGATTTCGTTATTGTTGGGGCGCTCGATTTAGAATTTTCGGGCGGCTTTACCACGCTTACTGGCGAGACAGGTGCAGGAAAATCCATTTTGATTGATGCACTGTCGCTTGCATTGGGTGAGCGCAACGATGGTGCAGTGATTCGTGCAGGTGCGGAGCGCGCAGATATCAGCGCGACGTTTTCCAGTAATCCATATGCTTTAAGTTGGCTTGAAAATGCCGCCCTAGAATCCTCGCCAATATTGGTTCTCAGGCGGGTGATTTATGCAGATGGCCGCAGCCGTGGCTTTATCAATGGGGTCGCCGTCACCATTGGCCAGCTAAATGAGCTGGGTGAATTGTTGGTAGATATTTATAGCCAAAACGCACACCACTCGCTGCTTAAAGCCGCCACCCAGCGGCAAATTTTAGATGAATATGCACAGCATATTGATTTGGTAAGTCAAGTGGCCAAGCATTATAAAACCTGGCACCAGCTTCATTTGCAGCGGATTGAAGCAGAAAAAAACGCAGCGGCATACGCCGATGAGTTAGCTGAATTGCGCGATAAAACGCGTGAGCTCAAACAATTAAATTTTGACATGGGCGAATGGGAAGATTTGCAGGCCGAGCATCACAAACTAGCCAATGGGGCTAGCTTGCTGAGTGGCTTAGAGGCTTGTATTGCCGCTTTAGACGAGAATGAGCCTGCGGTAATCAGTATGTTGGCGCAAGTACAAAGTAAGCTTGTCGGCTTAGTTGAGTATGATGCGCAACTGAAAGATGCTGCCGATGAGGTAGATTCTGCAATCATCCAGTTAGAAGAAGCTTCACGTAGTTTAAACCGCTATTTACAACGCGCAGAGCTAGATCCAGCGCGATTAAACGAGGTCGAGAATCGCATTCAAGCGGTGCATAACACGGCGCGAAAATATCGCAGCAAACCAGAAGAATTGCCTGATTTATTAAATGCAGATTTAGCGCGTATGGCGCAGCTAGAAACGTTTGCCAACGATGGTGCGCTGGCTAAACTAGAATCAGATGCCTATGCGGCTTATCAAGCTTCAGCTAAACAATTAAGCAGTAACCGTCAGCAAGCGGCTAAGACCTTAAGCCAAAAAATCAGTGCAGAAATGCAGCGCCTCTCTTTAAGTGGTGGACGATTTGAGGTGGCTTTAACTGCTTGCGAGGCATCCAGCAATGGTTTAGAAACGGTGGAGTTCTTAGTGGCAGGCCATGCAGGGGTTGAGCCGCGCCCATTGAATAAAGTGGCTTCTGGTGGCGAGTTGTCTCGCATTAGTCTCGCGCTACACGTGACAACGGCCTCTCAAGGAAGCGTGCCTTGTATGATTTTTGATGAGGTGGATGTTGGTATTGGTGGTGGTGTGGCCGAGGTAGTAGGGCAATTATTGAAGCAGTTGGGCGCAGAGCGGCAAGTGCTAGTGATTACGCATTTGCCGCAAGTGGCCGCACAAGCTGCGCAGCATTTGCAAGTTAGTAAATCGCAAGCAAATGGCGCAACCTTAAGTCATATTCAAGCTTTAAGCCAAACCGAACGGGTAGAAGAAATCGCGCGTATGTTGGGTGGTATTCAAATTACCGATACCACCCGTGAACATGCCAAAGAGATGTTAAAAGTTAGTTGATTTAACTTAAAACTCCAAGTCTTCTGGAATAAGGGTTGGCGGTAGACTTAGAAAGTAATGTGTACTGAGGGTGCGCTGCGCTTTGCCTCGCCGTGGTATACAGCCTCAATATTGTTGCCGTCAGGATCGAGAACGAAAGCGGCATAATAACCCGGATGATAGGCGCGCTCACCGGGGGCGCCGTTATCTTTTCCACCGTTAGCTAAAGCCGCTTTGTAGAACGAGTCGACCATGTCCCGACTTTGTGACTGGAATGCGAGATGATGCCGACCGGTTAAGACTCCTTGCGCGGATTCACTGTCGGGCGTGGAGATAAACAATTCATCCGCCCAGAAATAGTCGTCTGCGCTACCGCTGATTGGAATATTCAGGCTCTCAAAGATGGCCGTGTAGAACTGTCGTGCGGTGGAAAGGTCTCGTACTACTAGCTGTATGTGATCAATCAATCGACCACGGTGTAGTTCCTGTGTTTCCATTCTGTCCTCCTTTTGCTGATCTTTGGTAGTGCGTATGGCGTTTGAATTAAGAGGTGGGTTGGCCCAACCATATTTCAGCTACAGCCACAAAAACACCCCGTAAGCGATTACCCCTAGACCAAAAAGTAGCTGCATGCTAAACAAGACACGAAATGCATTGGTGTACCTAATGAACTGACGTTTTCGATCAGCGTCTCGCTTGAAGAGGCGAGAATGTTCTGGAAACCTACTTTCGTAATCCTTGAGACCGGGAACTGCCAGCTGTAGTAAACCTTGGCTACGTGCGTCGATAACCCAGAACACTATAGACATTGCCACTACGAACGCTCCGATAAGGATAAAAACTGCCCCGTGCAAATTTTTCTCAGCGGCTGCAAAGACGCCACCGTTCGCAAAAACTGAAAAGATGACAAAGAAATTAAATGCTTTCAGGCGTTGCTCTGCATTGAAAACAAAGTGCTGCCAAAGATAGTTTTTCTCTTCAGAGTCGCTCATGGGTGCTAACTTTTGAATTAAGGTGTAATCACAATTTTATTACACCTTACCAGTATTTTATCTAGCAAGTTCAGCCGCCTCAACCACCACTTTATACAGCTGTGCTTCTTGTGCGGTTTTAACACGTTCGCCCACTGCAACCTGATTGCGTTTTCCGGGTTGTACGCCGTTAATAATTATCGGTCGGCTTTGTCCAAGGGCGCGGCCAGTTTGTGCATCGTATTTCACCACGCGTACTTGCACTTTGCTGATTGGAAGCGTTGTGCCATTCTCGACTACTGCATATAAATTACCGCCATTATCGGCCTGGGCGCCGCTGCGGATGTATTTGGCTGGATTACGTGGTAAATCTAGTTTTACCGCATGCTCGGCCGCTTGTTTCCCAATCTCAGAATTGGAAGTGGCAGCGATTTGATAGTGTTGCAATGCGCCA
>JAKFEP010000002.1:0-24963 GCA_036675645.1 Methylotenera sp.
CTCAGCAGCTTCATGTACCACCAATGGCTTAGCGCCTCTAGTCAAGGTGTTGCATGATAACTTTGGCATCAAGCGCGGCCTGATGACGACGATCCATGCTGCAACCGCATCACAACTGACTGTTGACGGCCCCTCCAAAAAAGATTGGCGAGGTGGCCGCAGTGTGTTTGAGAACATCATTCCTTCCAGCACGGGCGCTGCCAAAGCAGTAGGTAAAGTGATTCCGTCCCTCAATAAGAAATTGACAGGCATGGCGATGCGTGTGCCTTCTGCCGATGTTTCTGTCGTGGACTTAACCGTTGAATTGATTAAAGAAACGACTTACGAAGCGATTTGTGAAGCAATGAAAAAAGCTGCAAATGGCGAACTTAAAAATGTACTCGGATACACCCAGGAAAAAGTAGTTTCTACTGATTTCAGGGGAGACCCTGCCGCAGGCGTGTTTGATGCCGATGCTGGCATTATGCTGGATAGCACTTTTGTCAAAGTGGTGGGCTGGTATGACAATGAATATGGCTATACTTGCAATCTCCTACGCTTAGTACAACACATCGCATAAGCCACTGCATCTCATAAAAGCGACCTGATATTGGATAATAAAATGCAGTTCATCAAGATGACCGACTTGGATTTAGCGGGTAAACGTGTTTTTATTCGCTCTGATCTTAATGTGCCTGTTGCCGATGGAAAAGTGACTTCTGACGCGCGCATTACAGCCAGCATGGCCACCATTGAATTCGCACTAAAAGCGGGTGCAAAAGTAATGGTAACTTCGCATCTAGGCCGCCCAGAAGAAGGTATTTATTCAGAAGAAAACTCACTGCAACCTGTAGCCGATGTCATGTCGAAAAAGCTAGGTAAGCCAGTACGTTTAGTTAAAAATTGGTTAAGCCCAGAAGCGCCCGCAGGCAGCATGACCATACAAAACGGTGAATTAATCTTGCTGGAAAATTGTCGCTTCAATGTCGGTGAAAAAAAGAATAATGACGAGCTGGCTAAACAATACGCTGCGCTTTGTGACGTGTTTGTGATGGATGCATTTGGCACGGCGCATAGGGCAGAAGCTAGCACCCACGGTATTGCCAAATATGCGCCTGTGGCCTGTGCCGGGATTTTGCTCACCGACGAATTAGAAGCATTAAGCAAGGCATTGCTCAATCCCAAGCGCCCCATGGTAGCGGTAGTGGGGGGGAGTAAAGTCTCCACCAAGTTAAAGGTGTTAGAAAGCTTGTCAGAAAAAGTTGACCAACTGGTCGTAGGCGGCGGCATTGCCAATACTTTTTTAAAAGCAGCCGGACACGAGATAGGAAAATCCCTTTGTGAAGAAGATTTGGTGCCCACCGCCAAAAAACTTATGGAGAAAATGACGAAAAGAAACGCCTGTATACCGATTGCAGTGGATGTGGTGTGTGCAAAAAAATTTGCAGCGGATGCGCTAGCAACTAACAAAAATGCCGCTTCTGTGGCGGCGGACGATATGATTTTTGACATAGGACCTGAATCAGCAGCTGAATTGGTGAAGGTGTTAAATAATGCAGGCACCATTGTCTGGAACGGCCCAGTGGGCGTGTTTGAGTTTGATCAGTTTGGAGAAGGCACAAAAACTGTGGCACATGCCATTGCAGATAGCAAAGCCTTTACCTTGGCAGGCGGTGGCGACACTATAGCGGCCATCCAAAAATATGGTATCGAGAGTAAGATTAACTATATTTCGACTGCGGGCGGCGCATTTTTGGAGTTTTTAGAAGGCAAAACTTTACCGGCGGTCGAAATTTTAGAGCAACGTGCAAAGTCATAGCCCACGCTACTAAATAACTTCTACTTAAATAAAAAGAGGAGCGATAAGCTCCTCTTTTTTTTAAGAATAGAGTTAGAATTAACTGGACATCTCAAAACGTTGAATACGTGATTGGTACATATGTTGAGAAAAACAAAAATTGTGGCAACGCTAGGGCCAGCAAGTGCCAGCCGCGAAATGATTGCAAGACTGATTATTGAAGGCGTAAATGTAGTACGGCTGAATTTTTCGCACGGAACAGCCGCTGAGCAAGTTGCCAAGGCCAACATTGTGCGTGAAATTGCCACACAGTTGAATCGACCAATTGGCATTTTGTGTGATTTACAAGGCCCTAAAATCCGTATCGGGAAGTTTGAAACAGGTAAAATCAACCTAAAAGCAGGTGATTTATTTGTGCTAGATGCCGACTGTTTATTGGGTGACCAGACCAAGGTCGGTTTAGATTACAAAATGCTTCCACAAGAAGTTTCCGCGGGCATGCTACTTTTATTAGACGATGGAAGAATCAAGCTAAAAATAGATGCTGTAGATGGCAATCGAATTTCTTGCTTGGTAGAGACAGGCGGAGACTTATCCAATAATAAAGGCATTAATCTGCAAGGTGGAGGATTAGCCGCTGCAGCATTAACTGCCAAAGACGAGCAAGATATACTGACGGCTGTAGAGTTGGAAGCTGATTACATTGCTATTTCTTTTCCCAAAAATGCTCAAGATATTGAACATGCAAGAAAGTTAGTAAGGCAGGCGGGCGGTACAGCCAATATCGTGGCCAAAATTGAGCGCAGTGAAGCGATTCAACATTTAGAAGCGATCATCCATGCCAGCGACGCAATTATGGTGGCACGGGGCGATTTGGGTGTGGAGGTGGGCGATGCCGCTGTGCCAGGCTTGCAAAAGCGCATGATTCGCATGGCGCGTGCGCAAAATAAACTGGTAATCACGGCAACCCAAATGATGGAATCGATGATCAATAACCCGATTCCTACGCGGGCCGAAGTATCTGATGTGGCGAATGCAGTACTCGATGGCACGGATGCAGTGATGCTATCCGCAGAAACAGCGTCAGGGCAATATCCACTCGAAACAGTCATCGCCATGCACCGTGTATGTATGGAGGCTGAAAAAGAGTATGAAAATCACCCTAAGCACACACTGGAAAAAATTGATTTGTTTCATACCGACGAAGCAATCGCTGCTGCAACCGTTTACATCGCACAACGACTAGAAGTGGCTGGAATTGTGGCACTGACGCAATCAGGCAACGCTGCTCAATGGCTGTCGCGGGCTGATTGCACCGTCCCAATTTATGCACTCTCCCCCAATAAAGTCGCGCGCCGCCAGTTAACTCTGCATCGCAATGTATTTCCCTATCCAATTGATCAAACGGGTAAAACGCGCGATGAGATTCTGCAGGAAATGGAAAAAGTCATATTAGAGCAACAGCTGGTAAAAGTTGGTGATACTGTCATCCTCACTTTCGGTGAACCTATAGGCAGCCCGCGCGGCACTAACACCCAAAAAATAGTCCGTATAGGCGAAAACCGTGCACCGATTTAAAGTAGCTAAAACAATTACTACGCGCTGATTTGACTGACTGATTTATAATGTTATTTTACCAAAAACAATTGTTATGAACTCACCGCTATTAGAAACCAGTATTACTAGCCTTAAGCGTATCCATCAAGGTAAAGTGCGCGATATTTATGCCATAGACGATGCAACGATGTTGTTGGTCAGCACCGATCGGCTCTCGGCGTTTGATGTGATACTGCCTACTGGCATCGTGAATAAAGGCGCGATGCTGACGCAAATGGCGAACTTTTGGTTTGAAAAACTTCAGCATATCGTTCCCAATCATCTCACTGGCATTGTCCCCGAAAGCGTGGTGGATAAAGATGAGCGTGCACAAGTGACAGGCCGCGCAGTGGTGGTAAAAAAACTGAAGGCACTGCCAATTGAAGCGATTGTGCGTGGCTATCTGGTGGGCAGTGGCTGGAAAGAGTACAAACAAACCGGTACCGTTTGCGGTATTAAATTACCTGAGGGTTTGCAAGAAGCGGCAAAGCTGCCAGCCCCCTTATTTACGCCATCCTCTAAAGCGGCAGTGGGCGAGCATGATGAAAATATCAGCATTGCCCAGGTAGAAGCTTTAATAGGTGAAGATATCGCAGCGCAAGTGGCCAAGGTGGCGATTCAGCTTTACAGTGAAGCCGCAGAATATGCGCTCACCAAAGGCATTATCATTGCGGACACCAAATTTGAATTTGGGCTAGATAGCAGCGGTGTACTGCATGTGATGGACGAGGTGCTGACCCCTGATTCATCACGTTTTTGGCCGCTCGAAAGTTATCAGGTAGGTAGCAATCCACCCAGTTACGATAAGCAATATGTGCGTGATTGGCTGGAGTCCATTCATTGGAACAAAGCACCGCCAGCACCTCCACTACCGGATGAGGTTGCGCAACGCACCTCTGATAAATACATGGAAGCTTATGAAAGACTTACCGGGCTTAAATTAGGCTAAAGCTTAAATGTATGAAACTAGGCGATAATCTTAAAAAAATTGCAGCTAAACTAAAAGCTGAGTTTAAATTTTACCAACGACTGCAACAACACCCCGAAACGCCTAAGTTAGCTAAGGCATTGTTGTGGCTCGCCATTGGCTATGTATTGATGCCATTCGATTTGATTCCCGATTTTTTACCAGTGATCGGACAGTTAGATGAATTGGTAGTTATCCCGCTATTGCTATATTTTGCGCTTAAGCTAACGCCACAAGCAGTTATTGAGGCATGCAAAGAGAATTTGCAATGATGCAAATTTGGCAAATGATTGTGGATTTTGATGCACATTTGCCACAACTTGTTGCAATGCACGCGCATCTTGTTTATGTCATTTTATTTGGCATGGTGTATTTAGAAATTGGCGTGCTGCCTTTCTTCTTCCTGCCTGGCAATCCATTCCTGTTCGTATGCGGCGCTGTGTGGGCTGCGTCGGGGCTTAATATTTATTTGCTATTACTCGTATTAATAACCGCCGCAGTGTTGGGAAATTTGAGTGGGTATTGGCTTGGGAAATCGATTGGCCAAGTATTTTTTGTAGATTATTTAAAGTGGCCAAAACAATCTACATTGGATAAAACGCGCGTGTTTTACGATAAGCATGGTCAAAAGGGTTTTTTAGTTTGTTTGTTTATGCCTGTGGTTCGCACTGTAGCGCCATTTTTGGCAGGGATGACTAATATGCATTTTACAAAATTCGTGCGCTCAGCTTCATTGGGTGCAATTATTTGGGTGCTGGTGTGTGTGCTGACAGGTTACTTTTTCGGCAATATTCCTCTCATCAGAAATCACTTAGTAACGGCCGCATTATTGGGTTTGGTATTAGTGATTATCGCAATGATGTTAAAAGCACTATTAAAGAAGCTATAAAATCATACTGCTTTAAGTAAATCATATATTTAGCAACAATCTAGCAACAAACATATAACAGTCTTGGCTTATAATCTCGTCTTTTCAAACACTGGGCAATATTTATTATGTCACTCAATTTAGTGCCATCAGGCAAAAATTTACCACACGACTTTAATGTCATCATCGAAATTCCTATGCAGGGCGACCCTGTAAAATATGAAGTGGATAAAGAAAGCGGTGCTATTTTTGTGGATCGCTTCATGGGTACCTCCATGCAATACCCATGTAATTATGGCTATATACCGCACACGCTGGCCGATGATGGTGACCCAGTTGATGTGTTGGTGATTACGCCGGTACCTTTGTTGCCAGGCGTAGTAGTGCGTTGTCGTGCGCTGGGCATGCTGCAAATGACCGATGAAGCAGGTGGTGACGCTAAATTGTTGGCGGTTCCAGTCGAGAAAGTATGCGGTTTGTATGCTTATCAAAAAACTTATAAAGATGTTTCGCCATGGCGCTTAGAAATGATCTCTCACTTTTTTGAACATTACAAAGACCTCGACAAAGGAAAATGGGTAAAGATTGAAGGCTGGGTGGATATTGATGAGGCGCACAAAGAAATTATGGACGGTGTGGCAAGATATAATAATGCCGAGGTAAAACCAGCGTTTTAATCTTTACTTAATTGCATGCATAATAAAAAAGCCAGCTTGCGCTGGCTTTTTTATTGGTAAAATATTAGTGTAAAAGTGGCACAATCAGTAATGCCACAATATTAATAATTTTAATCAACGGATTGACAGCCGGGCCAGCGGTATCTTTGTATGGATCGCCCACAGTGTCACCAGTCACAGCGGCTTTATGTGCATCTGAGCCTTTGCCGCCGTGGTTGCCATCTTCGATATATTTCTTGGCATTATCCCAAGCGCCACCGCCTGTACACATAGAAATAGCCACGAATAAACCAGTGACAATCGTGCCCATCAACAAGCCGCCAAGCGCAACAGGACCAAGCAATAAGCCGACAGCAATAGGCACCGCGACTGGTAATAGTGACGGAATCATCATTTCTTTAATGGCTGCTGTGGTCAGCATATCGACGGCTTTGCCGTATTCTGGTTTGGCAGTACCTTCCATAATGCCTTTAATGTCACGGAACTGGCGGCGCACTTCTTCAACGACTGCACCAGCAGCACGACCAACCGCTTCCATGGCCATTGCGGCAAACAAGAACGGAATCAAGCCGCCAATGAATAGCCCAATAATCACCATCGGATCGCTTAAATCAAATTTAGCCACAATGCCAGCGCCCTCTAATTTATGCGTGTAATCGGCAAATAAAACTAACGCAGCCAAACCAGCAGAGCCAATTGCATAGCCCTTTGTTACAGCTTTAGTCGTGTTACCAACCGCATCCAGCGGGTCAGTCACATCACGTACGCTGCTTGGTAATTCCGCCATTTCGGCAATACCCCCAGCATTATCGGTAATAGGCCCATAAGCATCCAGTGCCACCACAATGCCAGCCATGCTGAGCATTGAAGTTGCAGCGATAGCGATGCCGTATAAACCACCTAAATGATAAGAGGTCCAGATAGCCAAACAAACTGAAAGTACAGGCCAAGCAGTTGATTTCATTGAGATACCAATACCAGCGATGATATTAGTTGCGTGACCAGTTGTTGAGGCTCGTGCAACATGCTGCACGGGCGCATATTGTGTGCCCGTGTAATACTCAGTGATCCATACTAAAGCAGCAGTTAAGACCAAACCTACAGCACACGAACCGAATAGTTGATTAGCAGAAATCGCCAAATCACCTGCCATTAACCCTTCAGGGAACATTTTCATGGTGACAAAATAGAAAGCGATCAGTGATAACACGCCTGCAACGGCCAAACCTTTGTACAAGGCTGGCATCACGTTTTTCATGCCTGGAGAGGCTTTAACAAAGAAACAGCCGATGATAGAAGCAACGATAGACACTGCACCCAGCATCAACGGATAGATGGTGCCGTTAGAGCCATTTGTGATGAGCAAGCCACCCAATACCATGGTGGCGATAAGTGTAACTGCGTAAGTCTCGAACAAGTCAGCCGCCATGCCGGCACAGTCACCCACGTTATCACCAACGTTATCGGCAATCACTGCTGGGTTGCGTGGGTCATCTTCTGGAATACCTGCTTCCACTTTACCCACCAAGTCTGCACCAACGTCTGCACCCTTGGTGAAAATGCCGCCACCTAAACGTGCAAAGATGGAAATGAGGGATGAGCCAAATGCTAAACCAATGAGCGGGTCAAGGTTAGTGGCATTTTCTGCGCCTAAAAACCAGTAAAAGCCTGCTACACCTAATAAGCCTAGACCTACCACCAGCATGCCGGTGACCGCGCCGCCTTTAAAAGCCACGTCAAATGCCGGTGCAATGCCATTAGTAGCTGCTTGTGCAGTACGCACATTTGCTTTCACGGAGACATTCATGCCGATAAAGCCGCAAGCGCCAGATAATAAAGCACCTACTACAAAGCCTATTGCAGTAGTTGTACCTAAAAAGTAGGCTACCAAGATCGCGAGTACCAAGCCCACTATGGCAATGGTCTTATATTGGCGCGCTAAATAAGCTGCCGCACCTTGTTGAATTGCGCTGGCAATCTCTTGCATACGCGCATTGCCCGCTGGCAAATTAGCTATCCATTTACTCATTACTACGCCATAAAGCACTGCTAATACTGCGGCAGCAATGGCGATCATTAGTGCTACTGACATGACTTCTCCCTATCTATATTATTGATAATTCAGAAACATAATTCGCTAGAAAATTGAGTTAGAAAATTGTAAATATTTTGTAACTGCAGCGGCATTATGGCACTAATAGTTAAGCGCGACAACCACTTAGCTTGTTTGTTGTGGCTTGCTTAATGAAAGCTGGGAAAGCGCGCTGGCTTGGCATTTAATGTGAAAATGATTAAGAATTTTATTCGTTTTTTTAGTAACGGGAGCTGTAGCAAAACTGACCTATAAAGTACATCAAATGAACTTAAGTTGATGTGCTTGGATCAGTAAATCAACTAACTGGAAGACTGCTAATTAAGTGGTCAACTATTTTGTTTTGCGGGCGAGTGAGTTGAGCTTTGTCGCTAATGGTGACTCACCTAAATGTTGCGCTAAGTTTTTTAAGCTATTTGCTGCGTTAGGGGACAGCGTGCGCGGTATCTTAATAGTGGCTTTCGGGCGAGATTTTACTTGCACTTTCACTGCAATTGCAGTAACTTTACATTCCCTAAATATTGGGTTGTTTTTTTGTAAATTTCCCAATTGCGTCAATAGGCTAGCTTGAGTAAGCTTGATTTTATTAGCGACAATGGCGCTGTCAGCGTAAACTGTCAGGACGCCGTTATCGAGCTTGCTGGCATAGCTGGCTTGTGCCAATGTCTTTGGTAAAGCTGCTTGCCAAAATTGTTGTAAGCGCTGATGTGCTTGTACATTTTTGGCCAGCGCTTCTAATTGGCTATTGGCTGCAAATAAAGTATTAATTTTACGCATGACTTATTGTATATAAGGCTGTTGTATATAAGTAGTAAATTAAAAATTATGAATATTATTCTATGAATATAATTTTGGTGTCTAACAAAATGGCAAAAGCCAAAAGCTTGTCTGTGATGCAGGCTGGCATGCTAATAGCCGCGCTAGTTTTGGTTCCAGTGTTATTGACGCTTCTATTTATTACGCCACAAAGCAATATTCAAGAGCAGGGGGTAAAAGCCTTACTGCCACCACAACTTAAAAACTCTATTATTTCATCGCAAGTACATTTAGATGCTTATGCCAAGGAGCTGGGCGAGCTACAAGCGCGCATGATGCGGCTAGATGCGCAAAGTGAGCGTCTGGCAAAAATTGCTGGAGAAAAAGATAAGAAAACCACCAACAAGCCAAACCAAACAGTCGACAGTTTGCTGCCTGCAAACAGGGGTGGGCCGCTAGTAAATGCGCACCCCATGACCGAGCCTGATTTGCAGGCGGCTATTTTTGAATTGACAAAAGCAGTGGATGCTCGGGACGAATCGCTTAGCAGTATTGAGGCAAAAATTTTGCAGCAAAGTGTGCTTAAAGATATGTTGCCAAATAGTAGCCCCATTACTGCGGGCTATAATTCATCTAGTTATGGCTGGCGTATCGACCCATTTAACGGCAATAAGGCCTTTCACGAAGGTCTGGATTTTACTGCGAATACGGGTACCCCAATCCGGGCTGCAGCAGATGGTATCGTGTCTAGTACCGAACAAGGCGGTGCTTATGGTAAACTAGTGAAAATTGAGCATGGGGCTGGGTTAGAGACACGTTATGCACATACTTCAAGGATATTAGTGAAGGTTGGCGAGCGGGTTTCCAAGGGTCAAATTGTCGCAGAAGTAGGTAGCACCGGTCGCTCTACAGGGCCGCATTTACATTATGAGATTCGCCTGAATGGTGCAGCGCTAGACCCACGCAAATATTTGAAGAAATAGTTGCTATTTAGTAGCAACAATGCAATCTTGAATTTGTTATTTCTATCCCCACCTATGTAAAGTTAATAATACAGAGCTTGAACCTATAAAAAAGTAGTTTTTATCCAATCTAATAGAGGTTTCCGAGGTTTCGGAAAATCGGTGTCCTTTCATGTTATCCACGTTGTTCAGAAAATTTTTAGGTAGTCGTAACGACAGGCTAGTAAAGCAATATGGCCAAAAAGTAAAAGAAATTAATGCACTAGAGCCCGCCATCCAAGCGTTAAGTGATGATGCTTTGCGTGCGAAGACAGAGGAATTTAAACAACGTTTTACCGCAGGTGAAAGCTTAGAGAAATTGTTGCCAGAAGCTTTTGCTGTAGTACGCGAAGGTAGTGTAAGGGTGCTGGGAATGCGCCATTTTGACGTACAGTTAATCGGTGGCATGGTGATTAATGGCGGCAAAATCGCCGAGATGGGTACGGGTGAAGGTAAAACTTTAGTCGCCACTTTGCCGCTCTATTTAAATGCGCTGACTGGCCAGGGTGCGCATTTAGTGACGGTAAATGACTACCTTGCCAAACGTGATGCCGAGTGGATGGGCAAGCTTTACAACTTTTTGGGCTTAAGTGTGGGCATCAATTTATCGCAAATGCAACACGACGCCAAGCAACTGGCTTATGCGGCGGATATCACTTACGGTACCAATAATGAGTTTGGCTTTGATTATTTACGTGACAACATGGTATTTACGGCTGAGGAACGTGTGCAACGCAAGCTTACGTTTGCACTGGTCGATGAAGTGGATTCAATTTTAATTGATGAAGCACGCACGCCGCTCATTATTTCTGGTCAAGCTGAGCACAGCATTGATTTATATAACCAAATAAATGCAGTGGCATTGCAATTAAGTGCGCAAAAAGAAGAAACAGGCGAAGGTGATTTTTGGGTAGATGAAAAAGCGCAAACGGTGACCATGAGTGAAGCTGGTCACGAGCGTGCTGAAGAAATTTTGACCAGCTCTGGTTTATTGCCCGTGGGTTCAAGCTTATACGATCCAGCCAATATTACCTTAGTGCATCATTTGTATGCATCCCTCCGTGCACAAAACCTGTTCAAGAAAGATCAGCACTACGTTATAGATGATGGCGATATTGTGATTGTGGATGAATTTTCTGGCCGTAAAATGCCGGGTCGTCGCTGGTCTGATGGCTTACACCAAGCAGTCGAGGCTAAAGAAGGCGTGGCGATTCAAAAAGAGAACCAGACACTGGCCTCGATTACCTTTCAAAACTATTTCCGTATGTATCAAAAATTGAGTGGCATGACAGGTACTGCCGACACCGAGGCCTATGAATTTAACCAGATTTACGGCTTAGAAACAGTAGTAATCCCGACGCATCGTCCAAAAATTCGTAAAGATGCCATGGATAAGGTATACCGTACTTCTGCTGAAAAATACAACGCAGTGATTGAAGATATTAAACAATGCCAAGCCATTGGTCAGCCAGTATTGGTGGGCACGACTTCGATTGAAAACTCTGAAATTATTTCAAATTTTCTGAATAAAGCCAACTTGAAGCATGAAGTCTTGAATGCCAAACAACATGAACGCGAAGCGCACATTATTGCAGAGGCCGGCCAGCCTGGTGCAATCACCATTGCCACTAACATGGCAGGTCGCGGTACGGATATCGTTTTAGGTGGCAACATAGAAGCTAGCATGCATGCAGTCCGCAGCGACGCAAGTTTAAGTGATGCAGAGAAAGAGGCAAAAGCCGCTCAAATAAAAGCTGATTGGCAAAAACGCCATGATGCCGTACTGGCGGCAGGTGGCTTACATATCATCGGAACCGAACGGCATGAGTCGCGTCGGATCGATAACCAATTGCGTGGCCGTTCTGGCCGTCAAGGTGACCCTGGTTCTAGCCGCTTTTATTTAGGGTTAGATGACCAGTTATTGCGTATTTTCTCTGGCGATCGCGTTTCTGCCATTATGGAGCGCTTGAAAATGCCAGAAGGCGAGGCGATTGAGCATGCCATGGTTTCGCGGGCCATTGAAAATGCGCAACGCAAAGTAGAAGGCCGCAACTTTGATATTCGTAAGCAATTGTTAGAGTTCGACGATGTTTCTAACGATCAGCGTAAAGTGATTTACGAACAACGTAACGAGTTGTTAGAGGCCACCGATATTGCCGACACCATCAGTGCTATGCGTGCTGATACGCTCAGTAGCATGATTGCCACGCATATACCACCTGGTAGTGTAGAGGAGCAGTGGGACGTTGCTGCTTTAGAAAAAGAGCTGTTAGAAGAGGCTGGTTTAGATTTGCCATTGCAAAAGATGCTGGTAGATAATCCAGATCTGCATGAAGAAACGCTACGTGAGCGTATCTTTGAAGCTGCAGATCAGTCGTATGCTGCAAAAGAAGCGCTGGCCAGCCCTAGCACGATGCGCAAATTTGAGCGTTCAGTCATGTTGCAAAGTATTGATATGCACTGGCGCGAACACTTAGCGGCACTTGATCATTTACGCCAAGGCATCCATTTGCGTTCTTATGCGCAAAAAAACCCTAAGCAAGAATACAAACGCGAGGCGTTTCAACTGTTTGAAAGTTTGCTGAATACTGTGAAAGCAGAAGTCACCAAAATCACCATGCTGGTACAAGTGCGTACACAGGACGACGTGGAGCCCATAGAGCAGGCGACAGATGTCGCCAATGTGCAATATCAGCATGCTGATTTTGAAGAGGCTCTAGCAACTCCACAAGGCGACTTCACAGAAGAAGAACAAGCACACATGGCGAGCGGCAATACCATTGTCCGTGATGGTGTTAAGGTAGGCCGTAACGACCCGTGTCCATGTGGCAGTGGAAAAAAATATAAGCAATGTCACGGCAGTTTAAGTTAGGTTAAAGAGTAATAGCTATGTCGGAAGCAGATGTTCAATCGCCGTGTATCGGCGTATGTAGTATGGATGACAATACTGGTTTCTGCTTGGGTTGTTACCGCACTTTGGATGAGATTCAGCAGTGGTGGGAATTGGGCAATAAACAAAAACTAGCAGTAGTTGCGTTGGCTAGCGACCGTGAAGCGCAACAGTTTAATTAAATAGTACTGAAGCGCTTTTTTAGCCACCTGATAGGTCGGATGGATATTAACTGCTAGAAAAATACCGTACTAATTGCTACCAATGATGGCTTGTTGGTTGGCTAAATCATTCATAATTTCTGCACCGAATGCAATCACAGCATCAGTATTTGGATGTTGTATAGACTCTGCAAGACGCATCAATGCCTGCTCTCCAGTTATTTTGTTGCTTTCAATTAGCTTTAATAACTGAAAAGTAGTGGGATTTAGCTCAATAAACTTCACCTCAAATTCTGCATTTCTAAACACCAAAAAATAGGTTTTCTCAGCTGTTTTTGGTAATTTGCCTTTGGTTATTTTATGCACGGCAAAGTTGTACTCTAGCAACCTATGAGTGGGCGCTAGCACCGGTTTTTCACGGAGCAAATTCATTTTTTTACTCAGTTTAACGGGCTCGGTTGGCTGCGCACTGACTGCCAATTCCACCCATTCGTAATGTGCGAGTTCTGCCAAAAAAGCAGGCAGTGATGTTTGCGTGTTTAAAAACGCTAAAAACTGCTGCGGAACTTCTCTAAAAAGAGGGCTCTGTGCCGGGTAACCCTGAACAAAGTCCTTAACTAGCGCACGCCAGGCACGTTTGCCAACCGTCGCTTGGCAGACTGGAAAACATACCGAGACGGATTCAAAGATGTTATTAAAGACGGCACCGCGGTACACCGCCATGCGCGCGGGAACGACGCCTGCAGGTTTTTTATGCGCCTTGGGGTCACGAATATGAGCAGTGAACTCAAGTTGATAACGCTGAAAATCTAACATACAGCACTGCTTTGCAAGACCGTATTTATGCCCGTAGCCTGATAGTTTCGAGTTGAGTTGTTCGCTTGAATCTGCGCAATTTTATTCACTTCACGCATCAACACCTGTAGCGGCGGGATATTGCTGTCGCGTTCCAGCAAGGTGGGAAAGGTGCCAAATAATTGGTAGGCTTCATCTAGCAGCGCCCATACCGGGTCAATCACATCCATGCCGTGGGTATCAATCAACAAGTCTGGGGCTTGCTGGTAGTGACCTGCAACATGGCCATACACAATTCTTTCTTGGAGGACTTGGCGCAAAAATGCCTGCGCATCTTTAATTGGATCACGGTGTTGACCGTGACCAAAATTCACGCTGTTGACATAAATATTGTTGATGTCTAAATGTAACCAGCAATCCGCTTCTACCAGTACTGCATTTAAGAAGTCGATTTCAGATAAACTTGAAATGGGCGCAGCAGCATAAAACGAGGCGTTCTCTACTGCGATTTTTTGTCCCAGAATATCTTGCGTTTGGCGAATGCGTGCTGCCACATATTTTACTGCTTCTTCGGTAAATGGGATTGGCAGTAAATCATACAGATAGCCAGCTTGGCCTTGCTGGAAATCGCTGCAATAGCTTAAGTGTTCGGTATACAGCGGAATTTTGTTGACACTTAAAAACTGCTTTACCTGTTTTAGAAATGCAATATTCAATGGATCTGGCCCGCCCAGTGATAGGCATAAGCCGTGACAAATAATAGGGTAACGTTCAACAAACCAGGCTAAATCTCGGGCGTATTTGCCACCCGCGCCTATCCAGTTTTCTGGGGCGATTTCAACAAAATTAATATGCGAGATTGAGGGGTGTTGGTAGAGGCCCTGGATTTGGGGAATCAGCTCACGCTTTAACCCCAAACCCACCCCTTTGATGTCAGCTAAACCTGCCATAATAATAGATGCCTTAACGCAAGTACTAAGCGGGCAGGTTGCTTGAACGTGCCGCTCTAACTGACGCGATACAGATGACTATTTTTTCTCTGTGCCGCATTTGCCTTCGCCGCATTTGCCATCTTTCGCTTTTTCAGCACCTTCTTTTTTCATTTCAACACCACATTTACCTTCGCCGCATTTGCCGTCTTTGGCTTTTGCATCCTTGTCGCCATGGCCACATTTACCTTCGCCACATTTACCATCTTTCGCTTTTTCGTGATGGTCGGCAACCTGGTAGCCGCTAGTGAGCGATTTAATAGCAAATGGATTCTCAGCTGCGTTGATAGTGGCCGCTCCAATAGATAATGCGAATGCGCTTGAAACTGCTAATGCAACTGCTTTTGTAGAGGTAGTCATGTTTAATATCCTTTTAAAATGTATTGTTAAATCAATAAATAAGTTTAAAGAGTCTTGCACTTACAGGTTTATACGGCATTGAGCACTAACTGGATTCAATGGACTGTATCAACCGTTGCTTAGTTTCTGATGGCATTTTAATCGTGTCATCGTTCTCAATAGTTCGAGCAGTTAATTTTAAGGCAACACCTATTGCTTGTAATTGTTGACGAAATCGTCTGCAGTATCTGCAAATAAGTAGATGTAATTTTAAGGCAAAACGTTCCCGCATCGCTAAGGGTTGCTCTAACGATTGTGAAATTAATTGACTTGCCTGCTTACAGCTCAACATATTTAAACTTTCCTGCTCCTAAAATTAATAGCCTAGCCAGTTGATTTCTAAACACTTTCTTAATCCCAAGCGAGCCCTGTAAAGCATCACCCAAGCATTGGTCGTAGTAATGTTGAGTTCCTTACAAATTTCGTCGTTATCGGTGTCATGCACATCGCGCATTAAAAATAAAGCAGCTAGTTTTCTGGGCAATTTGTCTATGCACATTTGCAATATGCCCAAAAACTGCTGTTGTTCGAGTGCATTCTCGGGCATGTCCCACTTTAATGGTTTATCGGCCCAGTGGCCGGCTGCATCAAAAAAATCATCTGTACTAGCTTCTTCATCTTCATTGACTAAATCTGAAACCGCAACTTCACGTACATTTTTGCGTATCACATCAATTATTTTATGCTTTAAAATACCGGTCAGCCAAGTGCGTGGCGCAGACTGCTCGGCAAAGCTTGGTGATTTAATGGCAGCTAAAAAAGTCTCTTGCACCACATCCTCAGCTTGGTGAGGGTCGCGTAGGCGTGCCAGCGCAAAGCGGTATAAATAATCCCCATGCTCGTTCAGCCAGTTGTGCATATTGGATGTTGTCATTTCAGCATTCAATCATGTAACAGACGGTAAAGTAAACTAGTTGCGTACTTTTTGTTGTAGTAGCTGTAAATAATGCGCATTATCCGGGCTTGAATTGTTGCGCTGCGCTTTCCAAATGGTTTCAGCCAAGCATTCTAAAATAGCGTGCTGGGCATCATGCACGTTTTGATGTTTGAGTTTGAGTTGTGCATAAATTTCTGCAATGCCGATGGGCTGGTTGATACTAAGTTGCTCATGGATGGATAAATGTAAACTCATATGCAAAAACGGGTTGGTTTCACCTAATTCAGGAAAATAGGCTTGATGCCTGAACATCTCAGGGTTGTCTAAAATGGCGTGATATTCTGGATGCATCTGTATCACATCTAGTGCAACTTTCTCTAAATCGGCGAGTGGCTGCGTGGCTTTTGCCTTTGCCCACGCTTCAAAAAAGAAATTGCGTACTTCGTCGCGGCTTGGGTTAAATAAAGACATGGCTCTTATAAAAGCTCATAAGCTAACAACATTGCTTTTTGCGAACAAGCCCAATACAGCGGAATATTGGAGCAGTTCGTTATCGTTACCAACAGGCGCGACAACCCCGTTACCATAAAAACCAATCAGCGGTAAATCGGGAAATAGCGCCTTAATCAAGGCTAGATCTCGGTCGGTGCCATTATAAAAGTAAGGTCCACGACCAAGGCAGGAAAAAAGCAAACCAAACTCAGGCTCAGTATTCAGTTTTCTACTCAGCATATTAGCTGTTTTGACAATATCAATTTGCGCTGCATCCACATCGCGTACGGCCCAGCTTAACCAATCACCTTCGCTCAAGGGTTTGGTCAACGTCACTGAGTCGTTGTCTGGGTTTGCAATCACTAGCGAAGCTAAGTTATATTCACCACGCTCTAGCTGGCTGGCCTTGCTGGCGTACACAGCCATCAGTTGATGATAAGGAATGTCGTCATTGGCGATGGAGATATTCTGTTTTTTGCAGGCAGAAAATAAGGTGTTAAGTGCGGGCAGACTAGCTAACGATAGTAAATCGTTGCCACTCGTTTTGGTAATGCGGCGAGGCGACGAGATAAGTTGCAGTCCATGTGAAGCAGCCACGGCAGCATGTGTATTGGCAAGCACACCATCGCAATAGCCTTGAGTGGTGCCTTTGCCATTTTGCCATACCGAAAATGAACCTTGGCCAGTGGCATCGCCAGACACCCCACCGAACCTGATACCAGCCGTATTGAGCCAAGTCGTATTAATAGCATTGGGTGCAGTCAAGGTGAGCAATATGTCATCGTCAGCATTGGAATGGCTAAAGTTTAAGTCAGAAAATACCATGGCAGCGGCAGCGGGGCTGTCGATTACCCAATCTTCCTCAGTAAAAATGCCAGTGGCCGAACAGCCAATAATTTGTGTGCAACTAGCGGCTTTGGCAGCGGCTTTAATGGCAGATTGTGGATCGGCCGCGAACTCAGAAGTTAAAAAAAGCAACACGCTAGAAGGCGCATGGATATTGGCTTTCAGCATGGCAGATTCAACGGCTTGTGCGGCTAGCTCTGCTTGTGGTGTTTTCCCTATTGCTAAGCCTGTGGCGACTTTCATGATGAGGCCTTAGTAGTAAAAATATTTCTTGAGACGAATTGCTGCGTTGCTTGGTGCTCACAACCTCGCTGTATAACCCATACTATCTCGGCTTTTGCGCGCCGTGCGCCTTGCACTTCATTCACACAAACACTTTTACTAAGGCCTCATGCTGTCACCAGCCATTAAGTGAATCTTTGGAATCACTTTATCACGATATTCACACAAATCTACAATGCAGCACTCGCCACATTTAGGGTTACGCGCAGTACAGGTATAACGGCCATGTAAAATCAGCAAATGGTGTGCATCTTGCAAAAATTGTTTGGGGATCGTTTTTAAATATTTCTGTTCTACTTGCAGCACGTTTTTACCTGTGGCCAGTTTGGTGCGGTTACCGAGCCGGAATAAATGCGTATCCACAGCAATCGTCGGCTGCCCAAATGCCGTGTTCAAAATGACATTGGCAGTTTTTCGGCCTACGCCTGGCAGTGCCTCTAAAGCCGTGCGGGTGTTGGGTACTATGCTATCGTGCTTTTCAATGAGCTGCGCACAACAGGCAATGACATTTTTGGCTTTGGCGTGATACAGACCAATGGTTTTAATATAACTTTCTAACCCTGCAATGCCCAAGTCAAAAATCGCTTGCGGTGTATTCGCCACTTTGAATAATTTTCTGGTGGCGATATTGACGCCTTTATCGGTGGCTTGTGCCGATAGAATCACCGCGATTAACAGTTCAAACGTGCTGGTGTGTTCTAACTCAGTAGTAGGCTGTGGAATAGCAATGGAAAGGCGCTTGAAAATTTCAAAGCGTTTTTCGGCATTCATTGCAATGTGCTATAAAAAAGCTAGAGCGCGGGTTTAAGCGCAGCGCCAGTTGGTGCCACTTTAGGTGCACGGGTTCCCGCCCAATTGCGAAAGGCAATTAAACAGGCCAAGCCCAAAAATGCACCAGGCGGCAGAATCGCCAGTAAAAAGCCATGATAATCAGCAAGGACTGTCAGCATATAGGGCTTAAAGCTTGGTCCAAACGCTAAATCCAGGCCAGAAAATAGGGTGCCTTTACCAATGAGTTCGCGCATGCCGCCTAAAATGCCCAATACAAAAGTCAGTCCCAAGCCCATCATGAAGCCATCCAAAATAGCGGGCGCGGGCGCGTTTTTAGCAGCGAACGACTCCACGCGCGCTAACACAATGCAATTCACGACGATTAATGGAATGAAAATGCCTAATACTTTATGTAACGGCTCGGCAAAGCCGTGAATGGTTAAATCGATAACGGTGACCAGCGCAGCAATGACCAAAATAAACACCGGCACACGGATCTCGCTCGGCACAAATTTACGTACGGGTGACACGGCACCATTGGAGGCCGCCATCACGAGTGCAGTGGCCAAGCCTAAGCTTACGCCATTGACTACCGAAGTGGTCACAGCCAAGGTTGGGCATAGGCCTAGCAGTTGCACGACACCGGGGTTCTGCTTCCATAAACCATTTTCAATAATTTCTGTGTATTGACTCATTTAAATTACCTTAGCGAACCACGTCATTGCTTCAAGTGAACAAGGCGTCTCTATTCGCCTCATAATATTTTAACGCCTTATGCACAGCTTTTACTACTGCGCGTGGTGTAATCGTGGCGCCCGCCATGTAATCAAATTGACCACCATCTTTCTTTACCTGCCAACTCTTATCACTTGTTTTTGTGAGTGATTCTGCATCAAAAAGTTTAATCCAATCGTCCTTGGCAATGTCAATATAATCGCCCAAACCGGGTGTTTCTTTGTGCGTCAGCACGCGAACGCCACTAATTTCGCCATTATATTTAATGGCGATCAGGAGTTTAATATCACCGCTATAACCATCATGCGCAACTGCCTCTAAAATAATGGCCGCAGGTGCATTGTTAATGCGCGCACGGTTAGCAATACTTGGTTGTGTATTGCCGAGCAAGTCATTTGGGGCTATGGTCAGTGTATCTTTTAAAATGTCATTATCGTGCATGTTTTCCGGCACGATTTGCCTGAATAAGGCTAGGCGCGCAGCCGCTTCACTTTTTTCAATCGGCACTTTGGTGATTTGAAAAACATAGGCCAATAAAGCCGTAAACACCAATGCAAATGCAATCAATGTAATTGCCGTTTTACTGGCGTGTTTAAGGATGGTTTCAGGCATTATTTTTCATGTCCAAACACTCGCGGTTGCGTATGCGCGTCAATCAGCGGAACGCAAATATTCATAAATATTACGGCGAAGGCCACGCCATCAGGGTAGCCGCCATACACACGAATTAAATAGGTAATGATGGCAACCCCCGCAGCAAACAACAGCTTGCCTTTCGGTGTGGTGGGCCCGCTCACTGGGTCGGTAATAATAAAGAACGCGCATAACATGCTGGCACCGCTAAATAAGTGAAAAGCAGGCGATGCGTAATGTGCAGAATCAGCTAGCCAAAACACCCCAGAAATAATAGCAAGCGTCGCCAAAAAAGCCGCAGGTAAGTGCCAAGTGATAATTTTTTGCCGCCAAAGATACAAACCACCCAGCAAATAAGCGCCGGCTACATACTCACCGCCCTTGCCACCAAATGTGCCGAATATTGGCGCTTGCGAAATGCTGGCCACCTCATGTTTTAAAGTGAGCTGCGTTTTTAAATAATCCAAAGGGGTTGCACTGGTGACGGCGTCTAGCATGATTTGTGGCGGCAAAACCCCGCTAAAAATATACTGTAACTGGTCTAAAAAACCAAGCTTGGTTTGCGCCAATTGTAAGGCGGCTGGCCATTTGGTCATCAATGCTGGAAATGAAATCAGTAACACCGCATAGCCGATCATGGCGGGGTTAAACGGGTTGTAGCCAAGGCCACCATATAAATGCTTGGCAATGACAATGGCAAACAAGGTGCCGACTACAATAAGCCACCACGGGCTTAGCGGCGGTATCGCCAACGCTAACAACCACGCGGTGGTAACAGCACTGTAATCAGTTAAAAACGGTTGTATCGGGCGCTTTCTTATTTTAAGCATGACCGCTTCTGCCGCCAGCGCAGTACTGGTGGCAAGCAGTAAAGTCACTAGAATGCCGCCACCAAACACCCACACATAGGCGATGATGCCAGGTACTAGCGCCAGCAATACTTGCAACATAATGGCGCTGACGCTTGGCGCATCAGAAATGTAAGGGCTTCTATTCGTCATTCTTTATTATCGCTCACATTTTCATTTTGTTTAGCTGCTTCTGCGGCCGCCTTAGCCGCTTTGGCTTTTGCAATTGCAGCGGCAATTTTGGCTTGCTTGTCTTTATCTATACTTGCGGCGGCATTTGTATCAATCACAGGCTTTTCTGGCGTAAGCTGTGCGCTATCCTCCAGACCAACCGCTTCTCTGCGCGCGTCAATTGCGGCAATTTCTTTTTTTATAGTTTCATCAGCATTCACTACGTTTTTTGGGGCATCACCACTAGCCGCCGCCGCAGCTTTGGCGGCTTTGGCACGTTCAATTGCTGCCGCAATGGCGGCTTGTTTAGCCGCTTTTTGAGCGGCTTCTCCAGTAGCTACCTCACTGGTTTTAGCATCGCCAGGAGCCACTTGGGTATTGGCTTCCAGACTATCTTTATATGTGCTATTAGCAGATTTTTCTGCCGCTAGTTTAGCTGCTGCGGCTTTACCCGCCTCGGCGCGCTCAGCATGTTTTTGTGCGCGCTCTAGTTTTTCACGCTCAATTCGTGCCAGCCTAAAATCATTACGTTCACGCGCCAAGTCAGCCGCCTCTTTGGCTTTATCTGCAGCTATGATCTCACTTTTGGCGTAGCGGTAATATTGCACCAGCGGAATATTGCTTGGGCAAACATAAGAGCAAGCCCCGCATTCAATGCAGTCGAACAGCTTGTAATCGTTGGCTTTTTCAAAGTTATCGGCTTTGGCAAACCAATAGAGCTCTTGCGGTTGCAAGTTTACTGGGCAAGCATCGGCACAGCGTGCGCAGCGTATGCATGGCATGGCAGGCGGTGGCGGTGCGAATAAATTTGGGCTTGCGGCAATGATGCAGTTAGCAGCTTTGGTAATGGGCACGTTTTCATCTGGCAGTGCAAACCCCATCATCGGGCCGCCCATAATGTAGTGGCTGGTATCCGCTTTGGCTCCACCTGCGGCAGCCACTAAGTGTGGCAACGGTGTGCCGAACAAGACTTCAAAATTTTGCGGCTGTTGTACGTTACCTGTCATCGAAACGATGCGGCTAATACTGGGTTCGCCGAACTCAAAATAACGATACAGTGCTAGCACGGTTGCCACGTTAAACACCTGCAAGCCTACTTCGGTGGAGCGTTTGTCGTACGGAATCTCTTTGCCCAGTACTAAATGCACCAGTCTTCTGGCATCGCCACTCGGGTACAATGTGGGCACCACCACGACTTCCATGTTGGTGTTGACAACTGCTAATTGCATAACTGCAGCTGCTTCAGGCTTGTTGTCTTCTATACCGATGATGACCCGTTCGGCACCCAGCATAAATTGTGCGATGGCTATGCCTTGGACAATTTCATCGGCACGTTCACGCATCAATCTGTCGTCGCAAGTGATGTAGGGTTCACACTCGGCGGCATTAATGACCAGCGTGTGCACACCACTTTTTCCATCGGCGCGCAATTTAATATGTGTAGGAAAAGTTGCGCCACCCAAACCTACAATGCCGGATAAACGCAGGCTGGCGACTAAATTTTTTCTATCGGCAGTGCGCCAGTCTTGTGGTTTTTTGTCTATCCACGTGTCTTTGCTGTCAGGGGTTATCGTAATGCACCTATCTGGTAAGCCAGAAGGGTGTGGAATCATTGCGTCTGCAATTGCTAGAATAGTGCCAGAGGTCGGTGCATGAATGGCTGCAGACACGCTACCTTCTGCTTCGGCAATCAGCTGGCCTTTTAAGACGTAGTCGCCGACTTGCACTTTCACTTTGGGGATATTGCCTACGTGTTGGCGCAAAGGCAGCACTAATTTTTCTGGTAAAGGTAACTGGCCAATCGGCAGCTGGGTGGACTGTGCTTTATTTTCAGGCGGATGCACACCACCATGAAAAGGAAAGATTTCCTTCGCGGTTTTTAGCAGGTTTGTCAGATTTACGAGTGCATTCATTACAACGTCAGCTAATATTCATTAAGGGTTTAATGGGGATAGTCGGATATTTCCATTTCCAGTTTTCTGGCGTTTCGGCAATTGGTACCATGCTGATGCAATCCACTGGACAAGGCGCAACGCATAGCTCGCAGCCTGTGCATTCTGAAGTAATAATCGTATGCATGTGCTTGGCAGCCCCTAAAATGGCGTCAACTGGACAGGCCTGGATACACAGAGTGCAACCAATGCAAACGGGCTCATCAATAAAGGCGACCGCTTTGGGTTTTTCTACCCCATTTTCGGCATTCAGTGGTTTGTATTCCATGCCCATTAAGTCGGCAAGTGCACGCACGCCAGCGTCACCACCTGGCGGGCATTGGTTAATATCGGCACGGCCCTCTGCGATGGCCGTGGCATAAGGTTTGCAGCCAGGGAAGCCACACTGCCCGCATTGTGTTTGTGGCAAAATGGCATCGATACGTGCAATCAGCGGATCGCCTTCGACTTTGAATTTAAGCGCGGCATAGCCAAGTACTCCGCCCAAAACAAGCGCAAGCCCAATCATGATGTACAGTGCGGTGAGCATTATTTTAAATTTCTAAAAAATGTAAGTTTTTAAGCCAGACAAGGCGCGCATAAAAAATGTTTGCGCTGCATATGGGCTATATGTAAGCGGACAGTTTTTGTAAGCAACGTTGTATGGCGACGAAAATTGCATTTTTAATATTTATCTAGGCCAGCAAAGCCCATAAAGGCAAGACTCATTAAGGCGGCTGTTACCATAGCAATGGCGGAACCTTGAAAAGGTTTTGGCACGTCAGCTGCTTCTAAACGTTCGCGCATACTAGCGAATAAAATCAATACCATAGAGAAACCGAGTGCGCCACCAAAGCCGTATAAGCCAGATTCTATAAAGCTTTTGCTGGCTTGCGCATTTAGTAACGGGATGCCGAGCACTGCACAATTGGTGGTAATGAGAGGCAAGAAGATACCGAGCATTTGGTAAAGCAAAGGAAAGCTTTTTTCCATGACCATTTCGGTAAATTGCACCACACCCGCAATCACCACAATAAAGGATAGGGTGCGTAAATATTGCAAGCTGTTTGGTTCTAGTAAATAGTAGTTAATTGCCCAACTGGTCATGCTGCCAATAGTGAGCACAAATGCGGTAGCGGCGGCCATGCCGATTGAGGCTTCCAACTTTTTGGAAACGCCCATAAAAGGGCATAAACCCAAAACTTTCACCAGCACTATGTTATTCACTAACACGGTGCTGATTAAAATAAAAATGTAACTTTCTGACATCATTGCTCTCTAAAAATTGGTGCAACTTTTATTTGACCCAATTATACGTTGTTTTGTGCTGCCTAGAGCGCAATTTGCAGGCTAAAGCTTGGCAAAAAGATGGCAAAATCAACCAAATTAAAGAGTGGCGCGTTAGCAAAAATACGGGAATATAACGCGGTTTTTATATCACCACAAAAACATTCTTATATTTTTTAATAAAAAGACATATATGGTTTATTTGTGGTTGGCTTTGCCATCGTTTGTGTATTAAGCAGCCAGTTTCGGTTAAAATAGCGTTTTTATTCAGCAGGTTTTAATATGTTGCAAGGTAGCATGGTGGCTATTGTCACCCCCATGTTTGATGATGGTAGCTTGGATCTAGATGCACTGCGGGCACTAATTGACTGGCATATCGCTGCTGGCACCGATGGCATTGTTATTGTAGGCACTACGGGTGAATCACCCACTGTTGATGTGGCTGAGCATTGCATGCTGATTGAAACCACGGTGGAACATGTAAAAGGCCGCGTGGCGGTTATTGCTGGTACGGGTGCCAACTCAACAACTGAGGCGATTGAGCTGACCGCTAAGGCCAAAGCGTTAGGCGTAGATGCTTGCCTGCTGGTGGCGCCATACTATAACAAACCGACGCAAGAAGGCCTGTATCAGCATTTTGTGGCGATTGCGACAGCGGTAGATGTCCCGCAAATTTTATACAATGTGCCTGGTCGAACTGGGTGTGACATTAGCAACGATACAGTAATACGTTTGGCCGAAATTGAAAATATTGTCGGTATTAAAGATGCAACTGGAGGGATAGAGCGCGGTACAGATTTGTTACTGCGGGTGCCCAAGGATTTTGCCATTTACAGTGGCGATGATGCCACCGGCATGGCGCTGATGCTGCTTGGCGGACAGGGAGTTATTTCTGTCACTGCCAATGTGGCGCCAAAATTGATGCATGAGCTGTGTGTGGCTGCGATGAGCGGTGAGGTTAAAAAAGCTTGCGAAATAAACGCTCAATTATTCGCGCTACATCAGAAGTTGTTTGTGGAAGCAAACCCGATTCCGGTGAAATGGGCGCTGCAACAAATGGGGTTGATTAAAACGGGTATACGGTTGCCGATGGTGAATTTATCGGCTCAATATCATGATGTG
>JAKFEP010000216.1:0-4147 GCA_036675645.1 Methylotenera sp.
AAACCGCAAGTAGCCTTGCAAAAAATCGGTACGACATTGCTCAGCACCATGGGCGGCGCTTCTGGCGTATTGTTTGCCAGCTTGTTTATAGGCATGGCCAAGTTTTTTCAGCTGAACAACGACAAAGCTAACGAGCTCAACAGTAACTTAGAACACGCTGCGGCATTTGCTTATGGCGTGCAGAGTTTGATGATGCGCGGCAAATCCAATGTAGGTGAAAAAACTATGCTGGATGTGCTGGTGCCGGCTTCGACCACATTTACACACGCAGCAGCCCAAGGCAAACCGATTGCCGAGATATGTAGGGAAGTAAAAGATGCTGCCGATAAAGGGCTGGAGTACACGCGCAATTTGGTGGCCAGCAAAGGTCGGGCAGCCGGCTTGGGTGAACGCGCCATTGGCCACTTAGACCCAGGCGCAAAAAGCTGCCAGGTGATGATACATGCAATATGCGACTTAATTTCGAAACCAAAAAAATAAAGACTCTGTAACCGTAAAGGTCATCACCGCAGAATATACCAGCTAAAGCTGGTTATTCATGCGCGAAACCCGCATGGATATTGGCTTAAAGAGCATCTTAATTTACACGTATTAAAGCATAATAAATGAAAAAATTTATCAATAAAGTAGACGACATCCTCACCGAAAGCCTCTCAGGCTTTACGATGGCACATCGTGATTTAGTCACCCTCAATTTAAACCCCAATTTTTTAACGCGCGCCAAACAAAATCCGTCAAAAACATCAAATAAAGTCGCCATTATCTCTGGTGGTGGCTCTGGGCATGAGCCTTTGCACGCAGGTTACATTGGCTTTGGCATGCTGGATGCTGCCTGCCCTGGCCATGTATTTAGCAGTCCAACGCCAGACCAAATGCTGGCGGCAGCAGAAGCCGTGCATGCCGATAAAGGCGTGTTATTTATTGTTAAAAATTATGCGGGTGACGTGATGAATTTTGAGATGGCGAGTGAAATGCTAGCCTTTGAAAATGCCACCGTTTTAACCTCTGATGATTGCGCCGTCATCAACAGCACTTACACCACCGGTCGCCGCGGTGTGGCTGGGACAGTAATTGTAGAAAAATGCGTGGGTAGCTTGGCCGAAACTGGCGCAAGTTTGCAGGATTGCAAAGCGCTAGGTGATAAAGTGAATACGCGTACAGCTAGCATTGGTGTAGCGCTCAGCAGTTGCACGGTACCAGCGGTAGGCCGCCCAACCTTTGATATCAGTGATACTGAAATTGAAATGGGCGTAGGTATTCATGGGGAGCCTGGTCGCAAGCGCGAGGCGATGCGTGAGGCTGACGCCATTGTTGAAGATATGATAAGCGCTATTCTGGCTGATTTTAAGGCGAGAAATATTGATACAAACAGCGAGATTTTACTGTTTGTTAATGGCTTCGGCGCCACGCCGCTGATGGAGCTTTACCTCATCTACAATAGCGCAGCCAAATTACTGGCCGAAACTGGTCTGAAAATTACACGGAGCTTAGTGGGCAATTACACGACGGCCATTGATATGGCGGGCGCATCTATCACCGTTTGCTTACTTGACAATGAAATTAAGCAGCATTGGGACAGCCCCGTGCACACAGCGGCCTTGCGCTGGGGTTGCTAAACTATAAGCAGGCCAAGTTTTAACTAGGCCAGCCTGTTCGCATGCTATCCTGTCGGCTTTTAAAAATTAAAGCCCAGCCATGACTGCCACTAATACTACCGAAACATTTATCCCAAGTGAAACCTTTATACCAAGTAAAGACGCTTCTCTCGAATCGTCCATTGCCACGTTACAAGCCAAATTATTGGCGCTGAATATTCATACTGAAGAGAAGTCTTGGCTGAATGAGATTGAAGGTATTTGGTCTGTGCATGTCATCGATAAAGATTGCACTCGGCTATTTACTAACGGTAAAGGTGCTTCCCAATTAGCGGCACGGGCTAGTGCTTTGGGTGAGTATTTTGAGCGCTTAAGTACCAATTACTTTTGGACGCACTTTTACCTTGGCGAAAAAATTGCCAACAAAGATTTTGTGCATTACCCAAATGAGCAATGGGTTAAGCTAAATGGTGATAAATGGCCAACAGAATTACTCACGCCTGAACTGCAAAAATTTTATAACTCCGAGGGCACCTGCCCTGCCAGCAATTTGATTGATTTAAATTCTGGTAACAAAGCGCGCGGCATTTGCACAATCCCCTACACCCGCTTGCGTGATGGCAAAAGCGTGCTATTTCCAGTCAATCTAATCGGCAATCTGTATGTGAGCAACGGCATGAGCGCGGGTAATACCATGATGGAAGCGCGTACGCAGGCATTGGCAGAAATTTTTGAACGTGACATCAAATACAAAATCATCCGCGAAGGCATTTGCCTGCCAGACGTGCCTGAAAGCGTCTTAAATCGCTACCCACGTATAGCCGCTGGCATTAAAGGTTTGCGCGATGCAGGTTATGGTATTTTAGTAAAAGATGCTTCGCTTGGCGGCCAATATCCTGTCATGAACGTCACGCTATTGCACCCTGAAGACCAAGGCTGCTTTGCCAGTTTTGGCGCGCATCCACGCTTTGAGGTGGCGCTAGAACGTGCATTGACTGAGCTTTTGCAAGGTCGCGCGATGGATAGTTTAAAGGGCTTTGTGGCACCGGGGTTTGATATGGAAGAAATCGCTGATTCGCAAAATCTGGAAATTCATTTTGTGGATTCCAGTGGCGTGATTAGCTGGGACTTTTTGCGTAGCACGCCAGATTATGAGTTTGTTGATTGGAATTTCGGCAAGACAACGGAAGAAGATTACAATTGGTGCGTCAATACTATTCATAGCAGCGGCCACGACATGTACATTGCCGACTTTACCCATTTAGGTGTATATGCCTGCCGCATTTTTGTACCTGGCATGAGTGAGATTTACCCAGTAGAAGAATTGCAGTGGGAAAACAACACAGTCGGTAATTTGGTGCGCCCTTTTGCATTGCGTTTACCAGAGTTAAGCCAAGCGGAATCAGCCGAATTGCTAGAGACCCTGCTGAATCTAGAGTTGGCAGATGAATTGCCAGTGACGACACTCATCGGCCTATGCGCAGACCCAAATACGACCTGGGTGGATTTGCGCGCAGGGGAACTTAAAACTTTAGCTGCACTTGCTGCTGGAGATACCGATGAAATTTTAGATGGCTGCGCATGGATTGCACAGTTTGGTGAACTACCTGAGAAACGTGCCCGTGTTTACCGCTGCATTGAAAATATCGTGCAAATTAAAGAGCTAGCAGAGTCAGAAATTACGGCTGCGTTTGAAGCTAATTTAGCATTGCTTTATGGCACAGAAACCTTGCAGCAAGCGCATAAATTGCTGAACCGCGAAGAGCAGTATTTTGGTTTGGGTACGCTAGGGGCGAATATGGAAGGCAGCGTCATGCATCAAAGGCTGCTTGAAGCTTATGGCAAGGTTTGGAAATTCTAATACTACTCTAATCATCATGAAAATCCCTCCAAGATTACAACCACTGCTTGAAGATGGCTTAATTGACGACGTGGCGCGTCAATTAATGAGCGGCAAAGAGGCGATGGTATTTGTCGTCACTTGTGGCGATGAGGTACGTTGCGCCAAGGTGTACAAAGAAGCCAATAAGCGCAGTTTTCGCCAGAGTATCGATTACACTGAAGGCCGAAAAGTAAAAAATAGCCGCCAGGCACGTGCCATGCAAAAAGGCAGCAAATATGGCCGCGAATCGCAAGAAGCGGCTTGGCAAAGTGCCGAAGTGGATGCACTGTATCGCTTGGCTGGCGCAGGTGTGCGCGTACCAACGCCGTATGATTTTTACGAAGGCGTGTTGCTGATGGAGCTAGTGACGGGCGCTGACGGTAACGCTGCGCCGCGCTTGAATGATGTGCAATTGAGCGCTGATATCGCGCGTGAATATCATGCTTTTTTAATCGGGCAAGTGGTACGTATGTTGTGCGCGGGTATTGTTCATGGCGATTTGTCTGAGTTTAATATTTTGGTGGGCAGTGATGGGCCAGTGATTATTGACCTACCACAAGCAGTAGATGCCGCAGGTAATAACCATGCTAAAGATATGCTGGCACGCGATGTGAATAATTTGGCGAATTACTTCGGGCAATTTGCGCCAGAATTGTTGAAAACCCAATAT
>JAKFEP010000174.1:0-3936 GCA_036675645.1 Methylotenera sp.
CCTGCTTTGACCTTTTGTTTGAAATAACCGACTGAAATGTAGCCCCAGATATCCCGGTTTAGGTCAATTAAAATTGTGTTGATGCGAGCCAAACAGTCGTATAGCTCAGCCATATAATCGTGCGGCTCAATTTGAATGGTCATTGGGTTATAAGTTAAGCCTAGACTTTCAACAAATTTTTTCGCAAACGCTTCCCAGTCAAAGTGCGGGTAGGCGGATAAATGCGCATTAAAATTACCTACTGCGCCGTTAATCTTGCCAAGTATCTCATTGTTTTTTAATTGTTTTTGTTGGCGCTGAAGGCGATAAACTACGTTTGCTATCTCTTTGCCCATAGTGGTAGGGCTTGCCGTTTGGCCGTGCGTGCGTGATAGCATAGGTTGATCTGAAAGCTGATGCGACAACTCAGTTAAACGTGCAATGAGATTGCCTAAAAATGGCAGCATCACTGTGTCGCGTGCGCTTTTTAACATGAGGCCGTGCGACAGGTTGTTGATATCTTCTGACGTGCAAGCAAAGTGTATAAACTCGCTGGCTTTTTTTATCTCAACATTTGCATAGAACTTTTCTTTAAGCCAATATTCAAGCGCCTTTACATCGTGGTTAGTAGTAGCTTCAATCGCTTTTACTTGCGCCGCATCCGCCTCTGAAAAATTAACAATCGCTGCATCTAACTCTTTAATGGTCTCGGCAGAAAAGGGTGCAATTTCTTGTAAATCTTTAGCTGCAGATAAGGCTTTCAGCCATTCTACTTCCACCCAAGCACGGTGTTTAATGAGCGCATATTCACTAAAATATGGTCTAAGCGCATCTAGTTTGGATTGGTAGCGGCCATCAAGAGGGGAAAGGGCGTTAAGGGTGGTGAGTGACATAAAGGTTCGTATAGCAGTCAATAAACCGTTATTTTACCTTAAATTTGAAGCTGCGTTTTTCTGAGTTTTAATCCCATTCATTTTATGAATAAACTGCCTATATCTATTTAAGTGCTTATTTTGATGCGCTACAAGCCACTTAAATACTGGCCTGCAGAGCATTTATTTCTATAGATATCGATTTGATGTTTAAACCACCAGCATATCCACAAACACATTGACTGGCGTGGCCTCTAACTTGGCTTGGTCTAAGCACAACGCTAAAATATCCGCTTGTTTTTTTGTGTCAAACTTACGTGCTAAATTCACTTTGAATTTTTTTACGAGTTCTGGAATGCCCTCACCGCGACGGCGACGGTGGCCAATTGGATATTCCACCGCAATCTTGTCTGAGCTTGAGCCATCTCTAAAGAACACTTGAATGGCATTGGCAATCGAACGCTTTTCTGGGTCGTGATAGTCTTTAGTGTATTCGGCTTTTTCAATACAAGTCATTTTGCTGCGAATCGCATCAATGCGTGGGTCAGCAGCTACCACGTCTTCATAATCTAACGCCGTTAAATTACCTTTAAGCAAGCCAACGGCCGCCATATATTGAATACAATGGTCACGGTCTGCTGGGTTATCGAGTGGCCCCGTTTTGTCGATAATACGAATCGCGGATTCGTGTGTGGTAATCACGATTTTATCAATCTGCGCGATTTGTTCTAAAGTTTGTAATTCACTGCCCACTTGTGCGTGGAGCTGAATGGCACATTCCACCGCAGTTTGTGCATGAAACTCTGCAGGAAAGCTGATTTTAAATAGCACTTGCTCCATGACGTAGCTGCCGTAATCACGCTGAAATTTAAAGGCATTACCTTTGAATAGCACATCGTAAAAGCCCCAAGTTTTTGCAGTCAGTGCGCTTGGATAACCCATTTCACCTTGCAAAGTCAGCCATGCCAATCTAACTGCTCTAGAGGTTGCATCGCCTGCTGCCCACGATTTGCGCGAGCCTGTATTGGGGCTGTGGCGATAAGTGCGCAAACTTTGTCCATCCACAAATGCGTTAGAAACCGCATTGATGATATCTTCTTTATTGCCGCCGAGTAATTTTGTTACTACCGCTGTTGAAGCGATTTTCACTAAAATCACATGATCTAAGCCAACTCGGTTAAAGCTATTTTCTAAAGCAAATACGCCTTGAATTTCATGCGCCTTAATCATGGCAGTGAGTACGTCTTTCATGGTGAGTGGTGCTTTTCCTTCCGCTACGTTTTTGCGCGAAATATAATCAGCACAAGCCAAAATACCACCTAAATTGTCTGAAGGATGTCCCCACTCCGCAGCCAGCCAAGTGTCGTTAAAATCTAGCCAACGAATCATCGCGCCGATGTTAAATGCAGCCAGAATCGGGTCGAGTTGATAGTTAGTGCCTGGCACTTTTGCGCCATTTGGCACGACTGTGCCTGGAATGACTGGGCCCAGTACCTTAGTGCAGGCGGGGTAATCAAGCGCCTCGAAACCACAACCTAGTGTATCCATTAAGCAGTTGCGGGCGGTGTCAAACGCCTCGTCAGATTGAATGGTAAAGTCTGCAACATAATTGGCAATATCGACAATCACTTGATCTGGGGCAGGGCGGACGTTTGAAATATGTGCGGACATGCTAGTACTTTCTGAAAATTTGATTAAGAATTAACGGTTGTTTAAAGGAACAAACGGACGATTTTCTGGCCCTGTATATTCCGCATTCGGGCGAATGATTTTGTTGTCGACGCGTTGCTCGATAATGTGCGCAACCCAGCCAGTTGTGCGCGAAATGACGAATATGGGGGTGAACATGCCAGTAGGGATGCCCATCATATGGTAACTGGACGCGCTGTACCAATCTAAATTGGGAAACATTTTTTTCTCACGCCACATCACTTCTTCTATACGTGAAGAAACGTTAAATAACGTCATATTGCCGTTATCTTCGCTTAATTTGCGAGAAACTGCTTTTATTGATTCATTGCGTGGGTCGGCGATTGTATACACAGGATGCCCAAAACCAATGATGATTTCTTTTTTGGCGATACGCGCCAAAATATCCGCTTCGGCTTCATCGGCATTTTTGTAACGCTCGATAATTTCCATTGCAGCCTCATTGGCACCGCCGTGTTTAGCGCCTCGTAGTGCGCCAATTGCGCCAGTAACGCAGCTATACATATCAGATAAGGTGCCTGCAATTACTCTGGCTGTAAATGTGCTGGCGTTAAACTCATGTTCTGCGTATAGCACCAGTGAGGTGTTCATGGCATCAATGTGTAGTTGGCTGGGCGCTTTGCCGTGTAGCACATGCAAAAAGTGCGCAGCGATTGAATCATCATTGGTCTCAACTTCAACACGTTTACCATGATGGCTAAAGTGGTACCAATACAATAAAATTGAGCCGAAACACGCAATTAAACGGTCGCCTAAATTTTTGGCTGCTTCAATATTTCGGCTAGCATCTTCGGGTTCTAAGGTACCTAGCATGGCACAACCAGTACGCATCACGTCCATAGGATGGGCGTTTTTTGGGATTTGCTCTAATACTGTTTTAAGTGCGGCTGGCAAGCCACGCAATGTTTTGAGTTTTTGGTGATAGTAGGTCAGTTGGGCTTGGCTTGGCAGCTCACCATGAATCAGTAAATAAGCCACTTCTTCAAACGTAGCATATTTTGCCAGTTCAATAATATCGTAACCACGATAATGCAAATCGTTACCAGTGTGGCCAACAGTGCAAACGGCTGTAGAGCCAGCGTTGACACCAGCAAGTGCTACACCCTTTTTCTTTTTGGGTTCGTGTGAAGTTGTAGTTGTTTCCATTGCTACTTTCCCCTTAATTGCTTCTTTACTATTTGTTCTCGCTAAACAGGCTGTCAAGTTTTTGCTCAAACGCGTGATAGCCCAAGTACTCGTAAAGCTCTGCACGGCTTTGCATTAAATTAATCACATTTTTTTGCGTGCCTTCTTTACGCACAGTTTGATAGACCTTAAGCGCAGCCTGATTCATGGCGCGGAATGCCGAAAGCGGGTATAACACCATGCTCACATC
>JAKFEP010000222.1:0-3928 GCA_036675645.1 Methylotenera sp.
CCAATCGCAATGGATTTATCCGCTATTTACAGCAAAACTCCTAAAGGCCTGCGTGCACGCGCCTCGCTCATAGGTGGGCTTTCGTCGCACTTAATGAAAGTGCTAACCCACGTCGATGGCAGTTCTAAAGCTGAAACTATCCTCCTAAAATTTGACAAACTTACACCGCAACAGCTGGGTGCCGATTTGGTGCGGCTAGAAAAAGAAGGTTATATTCGCCTTGCCACCGTCACTTCTGCTACAGATGACAGTTGGGCGCTGACGATTAACTTTGAGCCGATGGTGGTAGAAGAGTATCAAAGCGAAGAAGAGATTGAAGTATTAGCCCAAGCTCAAGCTGCGGAACAAGCACGTCAGAAAGAGCAGGAGCGAGCTGAGCAACAAGCTAAGCAAGAAGAAGAGCGTCGCCTTGCTGAACAAGAAAAAGCCGATAAAAAGGCACAAAAACTACGCGAAAAAGAAAAAACAAAAGCGGAGACTAAAGTCAAAGCGCAGCTAGAGCAAGAACGGCTGGCGCAACAAGCGCAAGAAAAACAACGCCAAGAAATAGAGCGTATGGCGCGTGAGGCTGCTAGAAAAGAGGCTGAAGCAGAGGCGCAGTTAAAAGCCAAACAGGAAGCAGAAAGAGTCGAGCAACAACAGCAAGCCGCTGAACGTGCTGCTAGATTGGCAGATGAAACGCGGCTTAAGGCAGAGTTAAAGGCACGTGAAGTTGCGGAGAAAGCAGAAGCAGAAGCAGAGGCTTCCGCAAAAGAAAATGCAAAGCGCGAAATAGAACGCATTTCTCGCGAAGCGGAGGAAACACAAAGAAAGTCCGATGCAGAAGTCAAAGCTAAACAAGAAAATGAGCGCTTGGAAGCACTAAAACTAGCCCAAGCCGCGGAAGAAGCTCGCCAGGCAGAACTTAAAGCACAAGCGGAGCATGAAGCGCAGCTAGCACAAGCAGCGGCTGAACAGGCAAGGGCAGAAGCTGAGGCAGCTGCCGTACAAGTCGCAGAACTAGAGCGTTTAAAACAAGCTGAAAAAGCAGCGCAAGAGGCGGCACTTAAAGAGAAACTGGCGCAGGAAGAGAAAGCGCGCCTAGAAATTGCCAATGTGCTGCGTAAAGCTGAAGAAGATAGAAAAAATGCAGTGGCACAAGCCAAAGCAGAAAAATTAGAAGCCAAACGCCAAGCCAAAGCTGAACAAGAGGCTCGTGCACAGGCAGAGCGCAAAGCCAAAGAAGAGGCGAAAGAACTCGCAAGGCAACAAAAATTACAAGCGCAAGCTGAAGAAAAAGCGAAGGTCGAGGCTGCACAGCAGGGGCAGGCCGAAGCTGTGCGAATTGCTAAAGAGGCTGAAGCCAAACAGGTGGCAGATGCCTTGGCAGCACAAGCAGGAAACAAACAAGCGCAGCCCTCAACTAAAGATTATGAAGTACAAACCGCCGCAAAGGCAGTGCTTGCACATCTGCTTGCGGATGAGCAAGCCAACATCGCAGCCAAACAGAGTGCGCGGCTTGAAATGGAACGCATCGGGCGTGAAGCAGATCAGGTGCGCCAAAAAGCTACGCAACAGCTGAAAGCTTCTGAATCACCAATAACTTTGCCGCAACAGCAACCTGTGGCAGAACCGTATTTTCCAGAAATCGAAGATAGTGAAGCATACAAATTACAGCAAGATCCAGAAGATTATGATGATGCTGAAGCGGCTGAAGAAGCGGCGTTTGAAGCTGAAGAACGGGTTGCAGAAGCCGAAATAGTTCAAATTACCAGGCAGGCGAATGTTGATGTAAATAGCGTGGACATTAGAAATGCAGCTAAGGCCGAAGCAGAAGCTATGGCGAGCATTCGCGGCAAAATGCAACCTTTTGTATCTGTTAAAAAAATAAAAAATTGGGCAAAAATGTTCGCCAAAGTGTCTCTGATTTATGTGCCTTTACTCATTTTAATAGCTTTGGTGCTAGTCAATTTTATTAACTTAAGCGGTCTGGTTAAACCTATTGAGCAAATGGCTAGTGAGAGCATGGGTGTGCCAGTCAATATTAAAAAAGTGCATGCTTCGATTTGGCCGCAGCCACATTTGGTGCTGGAAGATGTGACAGTTGACACTGAAAATCACATTGAAGCTATTCATGTGCAACCAGATACCGCTACTTTGTTCGAAAAAGTAAAGGTGGTGCAATCACTGGTGATAGAAGGCTTAAACATCGAACAGGCTAATTTTGGCCAGCCGTTGCAGTGGGCAAGCAATATCAGCAAGGCTGAAAATTTAAAAGTTGAACAGATAAACCTTAAAAATATAACCTTAGCTATCCGCGATTTACAGCTAGAATCGTTTGATGGAAAAGTAACGCTGACAGATGCCGGTGCATTAAACTCAATTGAGTTGGTCAGTAGTAATAATGCGCTTTCGGTGACAATTTCGCCGCAAGGCAGCGACAATATCATTGTATTAAAAGCCACTAACTGGCTGTTGCCGTTCAACCAAAAAATCATGTTTAGTGCCTTAAATGCAAAAGGTTTGGCAGACCAGTCTGGAATCAATTTTAGTCAAATTGAAGGTGAAGTATTTGAGGGGGATTTGACAGGGCAGGCTAATCTTCAATGGCCAGACGAGGCAAGCCCGTGGGTAAGTTCTGGTGCATTTAAACTTTCAAACGCAAATACTGAAGCTATATTGAATAGTTTTGATAGCGCAGTAGCAGTAGAAGGCAAGCTCGCAATGGATGCTAAATTTTCTGGCAATGCGCGTGAAGCAAGCAAACTAGCAAGCAATACCATCACCGATGCAAATTTTGATGTGCGTCAGGGCAGTATTAAAGGCATACAGCTTACGCGGGGAGTTTTAAGCCCAGGCAAGCAATCGCTCGCAGGAGATAGCACACAGTTTGACATGCTAACTGGCAATGCTAAATTCAATCAAAACCAATATCAATTTGGTAAGCTGGTATTGGCATCACCGCAATTTAACGCCAATGGGTACATCAATATTAGCGCCAACCAAATGCTAACTGGCAGGGTTAATGCCGATCTGGCCACACAGTCACGCCGTTTAAAAGCTAACTTTGGTATTACAGGCCGTGGTGAAGACTTGAAAAGTGATTAGATTGAGTGTGAAAACAAAACGCAAGACTATTACTAACAACATTTGAGGGTAATTACTTCTATTGCGTCGTCCTAATCTCAGACACCCAGTATTTCTAATATTACCTTTTTAAAAGTAAAAAAATAGTCTGAATACTCAGACTATTTTTATTAGTACTTTATGTGACCGATGCTAGCGACTTATAGGTCTTATCAAGCGTCGCACATTTATCTTAATTGAAATTAACTTTCGGCGGGCACCATATCTGGTAAGTCTTCGACTGCCTCATCTTCATAGGCTGCGATTTCTTCTAAAGGGCTGTTATCGCCGATATCTAAAGGTGTAGTGGCAGCAATCTTATTAGAAGCACATCCCACAACGAACAACATCATTAAAGCCAATAAAATCTTTTGCATTTATATTCTCCCTAAATCGTTATATTTAATTAAAAACTTATTCTGTAGCAGGTGCATCCAATGCGGGTGGTGCCGGTTCATCAACGGGTGCAATTTCAGGCAATGTTTCATCAGCAAAAACAACAGTGACATGCAAAGCAGCAATCGCTAACAAAATAGCAAACAAACTTTTCATACTCTCTCCCTGTAATAATTTTTATAATAAGTAACGCCGAAACAACAATTTACACTCAGTTTAGGGTGCTTGCAACATAAATAACTTGGCTTAATCCAGGCAGCTTTCCAGCGCAAATAAATCGGTAATTTTTTCGCGCTGACGCACCACAAAAGCCTTGTCGTTATCCACAACAACCTCAGCCGCACGGCCGCGAGTATTGTAATTACTTGCCATGCTCATGCCATAGGCCCCAGCCGACATAATTGCCAGTAGATCTCCTTCTTGCAGG
>JAKFEP010000019.1:0-23802 GCA_036675645.1 Methylotenera sp.
CGCGCGCGCATCAGCCTCTTGTATGCTGGCAGACCAAAATGGTGATAATAAAACAGCAGAAACTTCGGCTTGCGCTAACTCATAATTGCTAAATAGGCGTAATAAATTAAGTGCAGCTTGAATTATCGGCTGCTGGCTCAGCGGCGTGCCAAGCGAAAAGTTATAATTACGCGGCGCATCTAACAGACTGAGGCGCACACTAGCAGGGTAAAAAATATCATCGAGTAAATCTGCGAGCTGGTTTCTAACCTCGCTTAATTGCGGAGAAACGATAGCGAGTTTTGCAACTGGATTAGCATCTAATTGCTGCTTAGCCCAAGCGACTGCTGCGCGACATTCTGCATCTTGGTGTTCCAGCGCAGTATGTTGCGTTTGCGCAGGTTGTGAATATATGCTGACATAGCTTGCAACAGTTATATTTTTTTGAATCAGAATTTCGCGCAGACATTGCTCTTGTGGTGCAGTTTGATCAAAACCTGCAAATTCAATACGGCTGGGAAGCCCACCTGTTTGCGCAAAGCCATCTTCTTTTAGCATGCCCAATTGCCAATCTAGGTAACGCACGTTTTCTAGCACGTTAAGCTGTTTGCAACGCTGTTGAAACGCGCGTTGCCATTGCACAAACTGGCGCGCCTCTTCAGCCATATGCTCGCGCGGCACATGCAACCGCCACGCAACCATATAGTGATTGGCTTCAATGGCAGCACTGGCTAGTCCAGCTACATCAAACAGCGCGTCAAAATCCAATTTTTGCAATGATTGTTTAATCACTTGCTGCCACAATAATTGCTCGTTGAGTGGGCTTAGCCGCATTGGCGGGGCAGTGATGTTGCCCATCAGTAAATTTTGCTCGGTGATACCATCTATCCACTGTGCCAAAGTCATCACATTAGGGCTTTGCCATTGTGTTTGGCCTGCTTGGATATGCTGGCTGGCGATGTCGCTTTTAATGCTACGTACCAATCGCGCGCTGGGGCATAAAATCAATGTGTTTAACATTGCATCATTCTATTGGATAATGGCGGTTTAGATAATATTGCTCGTGTAAAAATTAACATGAAGAACCTCATTTTGGAGAATTGGCATGCTGGCTAAAGTTGCAAAAATACTTAAATATTCACTTTGGCTTTTGTTGGTGCCAACTGCGCTGTTTGCCGTTTATACTTGGGCGGTACTCACTTGGGTATATTCCAATGGTGAGCGGGCAGGTTATGTGCAAAAACTTTCGCAAAAAGGCTTTGTCTGCAAAACCTATGAAGGTGAATTGGTGCTGGTTTCAATGCCTGGCACACAAGCAGAAAAATTCTATTTTACAGTGCGGGATGCAGCGGTTGCCAAACGCATTAATGAAACGGTGGGTAAGCGCGTACGCTTAATCTATGAAGAGCATGTTGGTGTTCCAACCACTTGTTTTGGTGAAACTGGCTTCTATATACAAGATGTACAACTACTTGATAATCCAAAAATTGAGATGATACAAAATGGGGAGTTGCAGTAAGCATGGCCGGTGCTTTGGCAATCAATGATGAAAAAAATTACATCACTCCGCAGGGGTTTGCTGCGCTGCAGGCAGAGTTTCATCAGCTTTATAAAATAGAGCGTCCTGAGGTTGTACGCACCGTATCTTGGGCGGCAAGCAACGGTGACCGCAGTGAGAATGGCGATTATATTTATGGTAAGCGCCGCTTGCGTCAAATTGATAGCCGTTGCAGGCATTTAATGAAGCGTATGGATTTAGCCGAAATTGTTGACAGTAGTTTGCAACAGCACTTAGAGAAGATATTTTTTGGAGCGTGGGTCACTTTGTTTAATTTAGCGGATAACAGCGAAGTCACATATCGTATTGTGGGCAAAGATGAGCTTGAGCCAAGCAAGGGATTTATTTCTTGGGTGTCACCTTTGGCCAAAGCCATGCTAGGCAAGGCCATTGGCGATGTGGTAAAAGTGGTTACCCCAGCTGGCGAGCATGAATACGAAATAATTGAGGTACGCTATACACCAGTGTAAAGCGCCTTGTTGAACTTAAAGAAAATTCAGCTATCCTAAATGCCATGCTGAAACGCTTTTCACTTTTTTTTGCTTACTCGCTATTGCTAGTGATCCCGTTACAGGGGGTTGCCGCAGCTAATATGTCGATATGCAATAGCATGATGCAATCAGAATCGCAGCCAGTTTCGCAGGACATTCAAGCTATGCAGGACACGCCTTGCCATGACAGTATGAACAACAATAAGCAGCATACAGAAAAGCATAGTGAAAATAATCCCTGCAAAACTAGTTGTGCTGTACTGTGTGCTAGCTTAAACACCATGACTGTGTTGCCGAGCACGACGCCAGCCACCACTTTTTTGGTGACAGTGCAAACCATTAATATTCCGCAACAAGTTTACGTTTCAATCACCCAACCCAGCCTACAACGCCCACCCATTTCTTTTATCTAGCAGCCTCATTGCGCCCAAAATTTAGGGTGTACTTATTTGGTTTGATGACTATTTTAATAGTCAATCAAGCATTTAGATAAAGGAAAAATCATGTGTTACAAATGTTTTAAAGTACTGTTGTCCTTGCTGGCAATGTTACTCAGCCAACCCGCAACTGCAGGACCTATGGGTTTCAGTGAGTCGTTTATGGCGATGGGGGATTTCAACAATAATTGGCGCGAGTCGTTTTTCAATTACGCTATCACTCCACGCGATGCGTTTGGCGTCAGTTCGGCCTACATGCGCGCTGACGACAAAAGCAAATCACGTACTCTAGAAGAAGTGACTTATACGCGCTTAGTCAAACGCTGGAACGCACCGCATGCGCAAGCCAATTTGTGGTTTCAGGGCGGAATCGGGGCCTTGCAAGGTGAAGATAAGTTGCTGGGTGAGAATCGTGATTTTAATAAGGTGATGATAACGCCTGGTGTGCAATTTGATTACGAGACGACTCGCATTTACTTCCAAGCTGCACACAGGCTATATCGTGCTTCAGATATTAATCACGATTACACATCAGTAAGAGCAGGGTTTTCATTTTATGAGACTGATTACGAAAGTACCCAGCCTTGGTTAATTTTGGAAGCACGCAATATGAATGGCTTGTCGGAAAAAATTGAAGTCACACCGATGTTGCGCCTGATTAACAAAAGCTTTTTTGTTGAAGCGGGCGTGAATAACTCACGCGAACCACGCTTTAACTTTATGTATATATTTTAGGAGATTAAAAATGAAAAAATTACTATTAACGGCAATTTTAATGTCAGCATTATTAGCTAATGTGGCTTTTGCTGCTCAAACTATCAAAGCCAATGTGAACGGCATGGTATGTGCATTCTGTGCGCAGGGGATTGAGAAAAAAATGCGTGCTTTAAATCAAACTAAAGATGTTTATGTGAACTTAAAACAGCGCATTGTGGCGGTCGAGTTGAAAGAAGGCCAAGCGTTATCTAACGACACTGTAAAAGATTTGATTAAAGACGCAGGATACGACGTGACTTCGATTGAAATAAGCGAACACCCAGTGGCACATATTAAAGCCGAACTAGAATCGAAAGCAGGGGCGGAAAAATGAACGTGACAGATGCTGATTTAAGCGCGGTGAAAACTGCAGACTTTGATTTAGGCGCGGTGAAAACTGCGCGAAAAGCCAATATTTTATCGTTATTCACCAGCGGCTCCACTTTGATTTGTTGTGCCTTGCCAGCTACTTTAGTGGCAATAGGCTCTGCAGCAACATTGGCAAGCTTGGTTTCAAGCTTTCCACAGCTAGTTTGGATAAGTGAGCATAAAGCGCTGGTATTTGGTCTCGCAGGTGCAATGCTGGTAATCGCAGGTTATTTACAGTGGCAAGCGCGCAATGCGCCTTGCCCAGCAGATGTAGAATTGGCGGCGGTTTGTACCAAAACTCGCAAAAATTCCTTACGGATTTATTGGTTATCGGTCGCAATTTTTGCGGTGGGTGCGTTTTTTGCATTTATTGCGCCTTTGCTAATATAGTATTTTGTGCTGTGTTCCAGCCCTGCCTTAAATTTGGCTAGGGCTTTTTGCATTACAATGCTGTCATGAAAAAAAGCTGGGACATTTTTTGTAAGGTCGTCGATAATTTTGGCGATATCGGTATTTGTTGGCGTTTAGCACAACAGTTACATAATGAGCATAGTTTGCAAATCAGGCTGTGGGTAGATGATTTAGACAGCGCGCAAAAAATTATACCCAGTTTAAATATCAATCTAAACCAGCAGGTCATTGACGATGTTGTAGTGAAAAGATGGTACGCCGATGCCGATTTTAGCCTGGCAGCTGATGTGGTAATTGAGGCATTTGCCTGCGGCTTGCCCGATGCTTACTTAGCCAGCATGACACAACGGCAAAGTAAATGGGTGAATTTAGAGTACTTATCGGCAGAAACCTGGGTGGACGATTTCCATGCAAAACCTTCGCCAAAACCTGATGGAATGATTCGCCATTTTTACTTTCCTGGCTTTACTGAAAAGACCGGCGGGCTTATTCGTACACGTGATATTTTCAAAAAAAATCAACTACTAGCTGCTAATGTGCCATTACAAAACGATTTTTGGGAAAGCTTGCGATTAAGCAATCATTTTCACTTAAAGGTTTCGCTATTTTGCTATCCGTTTGCCCCGGTGCAACAGTTGCTGTTAGCTATGGCACAGTCTGCACAGCCGGTTTATTGCTATGTCTCCGATAGTAATATTTTTGATCAAATCGCACAGTTCTTTAGTCAACAATCGATTAAGGTGGGAGAAGTACTTGTGCAGCAGAGTTTAACCTTGCATGTGCTGCCGTTTCTAAGCCAAGCGGATTATGATCGATTACTGGCCGCGTGTGACCTCAATTTTGTACGGGGTGAGGATAGCTGGATACGCGCCATCTGGGCGGGTAAACCTTTTATTTGGCAGCCATATATCCAAGATGAAAATGCGCACATGGTTAAGCTGAATGCATTCTTGAACCTATTTTATGCTGAACATGATCAAAAACAGCTGCCCAGTAAGGCGCATGAATATTGGTCTACAGGACAGTTGCCTCAAGATGTTTTTTATGAATATGTGCAGCAATTACCAGCCATTAAAAGTTACACGCAACAGCAATCGGCACAACTCGCCAACCAGGCAGATTTAGCCGCTAAGTTGGTGATTTTTTGCAATAACCTTGTTTTTACAAAGGGATAAGTCTCGCGTATAATGCGCACTTCACAAATTATTAAAGATTTTAGCGATGAAAACAGCACAAGAACTCCGCGCCGGTAACGTGATTATGGTTGATGGCGTACCATTGGTGGTAGTGAAAGCCGAGTACAACAAATCTGGCCGTAGCACTGCCGTGGTAAAAATGAAGTTTAAAAATTTACTGACTGAAGCGCCGAGCGAGACGATTTATGGTGCTGGCGATAAATTTGACGTGATTGTGCTAGAGAAGAAGGAAGCCACATACTCATATTTTTCTGACCCAACTTACGTATTTATGGATGCAGAATACAATCAATATGATGTAGACGCTGAGTTTATGGAAGATGCATTACCATTTATAGAGGATGGTATGCCGGCAGATATTCGTTTCTACGATGGTAAAGCGATTTCAGTTGAGTTGCCAACGACAGTTGTGCGCGAAGTAGCCTACACAGAGCCAGCAGTGAAGGGCGACACTTCCGGTAAAGTGATGAAGCCAGCAAAATTAGCCTCAGGTTTTGAAATTCCAGTGCCTTTGTTTGTTGCACAGGGCGACAAAATTGAGATTGATACGCGTACAGGTGAATATCGTAACCGCGTGCTGAAGTAAGTTATTGAATGGATGTAAAAAAGGGGCTGATAGCCCCTTTTTTGTTACCTGAAAACAATTATCAAGCGGTTCCACCAACCGTTAAGCCGTCAATCTTAAGTGTAGGTTGCCCAACGCCCACCGGCACGCTTTGACCTTCTTTTCCGCACGTGCCTACACCAGAGTCAAGTTTCATATCGTTGCCTATCATGGATACCCGCGTTAACACATCCGGACCATTACCAATCAGTGTTGCGCCTTTAACAGGGTAGGTGATTTTACCGTCTTCGATCATATAGGCTTCAGCGGCACTAAACACAAATTTTCCGCTGGTAATATCGACTTGTCCACCACCGAAGTTAGCGGCATACAGGCCTTTTTTAACTGATTTAATAATCTCAGCAGGGTCTTTGTCGCCATTGTGCATATAAGTATTGGTCATACGCGGCATGGGAATATGTGCATAGCTCTCACGACGCGCATTGCCAGTCAGCGGCATATTCATTAAGCGTGCATTTAGGCTGTCTTGAATATAGCCACGCAAAATGCCATCTTCAATCAACACCGTCTTGTTGGTTTGGTTGCCTTCGTCATCCATGGTGAGCGAGCCTCTTCTATCCGCTATGGTCCCATCATCGACAATGGTAATACCTTTGGCTGCAACTCGTTTGCCCATCATATTGGCAAATGCGCTGCTACCTTTGCGGTTAAAATCACCTTCTAAACCGTGGCCAATCGCTTCGTGCAATAAAATACCTGGCCAGCCTGCGCCTAATACGACCGTCATGCTTCCTGCCGGGGCAGGGCGCGCATCTAAATTTACTAAGGCTTGATGCACGGCTTTTTGTGCATAATCGAGTAAGACTTCATCGGTAAAATAGCTGTAATCAAAACGCCCACCACCACCGCTAGAACCTTGTTCGCGGCGACCATTTTGTTCAGCATGTACTTGCACCGAAATACGTACCAGTGGCCTTACATCGGCCGCCATCACACCATCGCTGCGTGCGACCATCACCACTTCATACTCGCCTGCAATACTGGCCATGACCTGTGTGACGCGCGGGTCTAACTGTTTGGCAAATTGCTCTAAGCGTTCTAGTAACTTTACTTTTGCGTCAGCGCTTAGACTTGCGATTGGGTCCTGTGGCAAATAAAGCTGGTTGCTCTGCTTGGTGATGATGTTCTTACCCGTTTGCTCAAGGCCTAAACTGGCAATCGATTTAGTGGCATTGGCCGCAGCTTGTAAGGCGGGTAGGTTAATGTCATCAGAATAGGCAAAAGCGGTTTTTTCCCCGCTGACAGCGCGCACGCCCACGCCCTGGTCGATATTGAAGTTTCCTGATTTGACCTGGCCTTCTTCTAATCCCCAAGATTCACTGCGGCTATATTGAAAGTATAAATCGGCATAATCCACCTGATGCGACATGATATTGCCAAGGATGCCCTGCAAAGCGCTTGTAGTAAGGCCTGTAGGCTTTAGTAAAACATTATTCGCAGTATCAAAGTGATTTACATTGGTTAAATTTGGCTGTTCAATCTTCATAGGGTAACTATACCAGCGCACTAAAGAAATGCGCTAAGTATATTCTTGAATAATAAGTACGTAGATGATTTGCTACTGTATTAGACTGCTTTAATGGTACGGTGTTTAAGCGCAGGCAAACTATTGCGCAGACTGGCTTGATAATCCCGGTTAATTGATGCGATGACAACACCAGAGCCACGTGGCAGGCGATCTAGCACTACACCCCATGGATCTACGATCATGCTGTTGCCATGCGTTTCGCGACCTGATAAATGATAACCGCCTTGAGCGGGTGCAATCACGTAGCATAAGTTTTCGATAGCACGGGCACGGATGAGGCTCTCCCAGTGCGCCTTGCCGGTAGTTTCGGTAAAGGCAGAGGGAATCACAATCATATCTACCTCTCCCATTGCGCGGTACAACTCTGGAAAGCGCAGATCGTAGCAAATTGATAACCCGATTTTTCCATAGGGCGTGTCAACAGAAATGACTTGATTGCCCGACTCGATAGTATTTTCTTCGTGATAATGCTCGGTACCTAAATCCAGTCCAAACAAATGAATTTTGTCATAACGTGCGACTTGTTCACCTTTGTCGTTATACACCAGGCAGCTATTGCGCACTTTATTTGGATAATTGCTGGTCAAAGGAATGGTGCCGCCTATCAACCAGATTTCGTAATCACGCGCCATTTTGGATAGAAAATTCTGGATTGGTCCATCGTTGGGCTTTTCACGTACCTGTACTTTGTCGATGTCTTTTAAACCCATGATGCAAAAGTACTCGGGCAGTACCACAATTTTTGCACCTTGCTGTGCGGCGATGGCAATCAGGCGTTCAGCTTCGGTTAAGTTCGAAGATACATGTGGGCTAGAGGCCATTTGTATGCCTGCCACTTTAAATGTCCCCGCCGCAGTTTTGGCAGGGTTTGCTAATTTGTTTCGTGCGGTAATCGGCATGCTTGCTTTCTTGTTTACGTATTAATTATTAAACCGTTTAACGTCCCATTGGTGAGCTGTTATTGGATTTATTTACTTCACTTTTCTCTGATTCTATCTCTATCGGATTATCCCAGGTGCCAGTGATGACGTAATCGCTGGAGACAATTTTGTTAAATGGGTCTTTTAGTATCTTTTGCGCAACAAATGCTGCCGCGCCAACAATGGGCCCGCCCGCTAACGCTGCCAGCGAAAGGCTGTCACTAACATGTGGGATCACCTGTACCGTTAAATTTTGCGTCTCGGTTTTTAAGTTGGTCTCACCCTTGATTTTGGCTTCTGCCGCTGGGCCTGTCATAAAGAAGTCATCACTACGCAAAATGCCATTGTTAATTTTTGCATTGGCACTGATTTTATCAAAGGCAAAACCGTCACTGAATAGATCCCTAAAGTCTAAACTCAAACGACGTGGTAAGCTTTGCAAGCTAAGCAAACCGAACAAGCGCCCAACCCCTGGCTGTACTTTTGCAATCTGGCCTTTATTGGCCACCAGTTTAAAGTTGCCATTTAAACTGGTGGTTTCAAACTCATGCGGGCTTCCAGCCCAGCTAAGCAAGCCATCAATTTCCGCTGAGCCGCCTCTTACAGCATCGGGCTGGCCAAAGCGTTTTAAGGTTTTACCGATATTGTCTACTTTAAGCACAAAATTCAGGCTAGTGTTGGGGTTACGTGTCCAATTTTGCCAAACACCATTCGCAGTCAGCGTACTATCCGGATTGTCAATGTTCAGCTTTTGGATGACCCAGTCGTCATTACTTTCGAATGCATCTAATGTCAGGGTACCTAGTTTTTTATTGCCGAGTTGAAAGTTATCTGCAACGACATCCAGTGCAGGGTAGCCGTTAGCTAATTTACGAATATCTTTTTTAACCACTTCTGTTTTAGCTTCCTTAGCCTTGTTTCTACTATCGGCAGGAATGGTCAGGTTTTTCAAGCGCGCTATAATCTTGCCGTTAGTGTGTGCATAATCCTTAGCCTGCCATTCGGCGTCACCTGATATTTCTTCGCTTTCAATGGTCATTCGCAGGCCAGTATTGTTTGGTTGGGCAACCACTTTAAGCGCATGCAAACTGCGGCCAAAAATATCTATTTTTTGTATCGCGATATTGGCTTTGCTAATTTTTAATGGGGTCGTCGTACCAGTGCCTTTGGATGTTTGGTTGAGTAATGCCAGCCAATCGTCCGCATTCACATAATCAAGTTTGCCGTGTACAGACAATCCTGTTTGATTGGATAACTCGGCTGGCATGAACACACCAATATCGCCGCGCTCTAATGTAAGTTTGCCTGCTTGTTCCGTGCGCAATAGTTTTGCAGAAATCAAATCACCATAGCCAATGTTAATGCTATCGTAGCTAGAACTTTGCTGCTTTTTATCCAGCGTAAGCAATATGCTTTGACTAGCAGGTTTATTAAATGGCGGCGGCAGATTGATCGCCATACCCACTAAGTTAGATTGTATTTTTGCATCCAGCAATGGTTTTTTAATGGTGACTTCACCAGCCCAATCGGCGCTACCTTGCATGCGATCTGCTAATGGGTTGGAAGTAAGTTTTTTAATGCCGGCATCATTCACTCTGCCATTGGCAGACACCCGTATAATTTTATCTGCGCCAGTTTTAAGGCTAAACCGCGCTGGACCGCCTAAAACTTCAGTCGTCACGTTTTGCGCAGTAAAGCTGTTTTCGGTGAAGCTGAGTATGCCATTGAGTTTGGTCAGTTCTGGCAAACCCACGTCGTCGTTTGCAAAGATGGTGCCATTGCTGATTTTGTATACACCTTTGTACTTTGCAGCCTCTAAATCTTCCATCGGAATAATGAGCTCTAAGTTAAGTTTGCCGTTACCTGCAGTTTTTAAATCATCGGTAAAGCCCTGCGTCACCTCTTTAACAGGGCTGTTATTGACAAATTTGATGCCTTCAACTACCGGCCCTTCCACCTCACTCACAATATGCAGCATCGGCCAATCGGAGTCTAATAATGGAATCACCGTTTTGCTTTTGATGATCTTATTGCCAAAAATGCGGCCTTTGTTGGCATTAAGCTCCATACGCTTGCCTTCAAACAGCATGTCCAGGCCTAAGCCCTCTATCATCGGCCAGCCAGTGCCGTACTCAAGTAATGCATCGCTAATTTTGGCCGTCACTTTAAAAATCCCAAGCTTCGGATCTGGCTGATTTTTGCTATTTACAAAGGGAAAGTCTGCCAGGTTGCCTTTGACAGCGAGGTTCACCTCTTCTGCGCGACCAGCCAGGATAGAGGTATCTAACCACTGTAAAGTTGGCTTGCTCAACATCAAAGGATAATAGAACAGCGCGTATTTGGCATCGCCTTTACTGAATTTTCCGGTGAGATTTAAATAGCCGCCTTTTACATTATTATTGTCATAGCTGGCGTTGATTGTGCCAGTGATGTGCGGGCTAGTAATGTATAACTCTTCGGCGTTAATTTTGGTCTTTCCCCCATTGATGCGCCAGTTGACAACGCCCATTAATTTATCGGCAGGTATTGGCCAGCGTAGAATATCCTTCAAATCCAACATGGCATTTTGTGTGTCTAGGGTCAACTCGCCGCTATCTTCATCGGCAACAATTTTGCCACTTAAATTGCTAAAGCCTGGAATTTTGTCATAGGCCACCAAGCCTAATTTTTTGAAGTTGGCGTTAATTTTATAAGTTTCTGGCTTGCTGGCATCCCCCTCATAACCTAGTTGTAACGCTTGCAGTTCACCCACCGCTGAAAAGCCATTGAGTTTTGCATGCATATCTGCAGGCAATTTAAAATAGGGCGCAAGCTGTTTAATGGCGGCTAAATCAAACCTGTCTAAATGCAGGTCTGCTTTATACCAGGCTTTGCCATTTTTAGTGCTGCTGGCGAGACTGCCATTGCCGTTGTTGATGTTTATGCCAGAGTTGCTGATGAGCTTGATATTTTTTGCGCTCATGGTTTGGGTGTTGTTAGTACTGTGCCAGTCAATATTGCCACTCAGCTGTTTTGCGATAAACGGCGGGGTCTTCTCATCCAGAGCAAGTGTTACATTGGCTAAAGACGTTTGTGCGCTCACACTTTCAATCTTAGCAGCGTCAAAATCCAGCGTAATATTGGCATTGCCCATACCGGTTTTCAGGTTCAAAGGATAATCAATCCAGGGGCGCCACACGCTTAAATCGGCCTGTTTAAACTGTGCATTGATGTTGCCGTGCCAGGTATTTATTTTACTGACATCACCACCCACAAAGCTACCATTGACGCGAATGAGTTGCGTTGTGCCAATGGAAGGAACGGCGGAAATCTCAAATTGGTGTTTTGCATATGTACTGTTGATCGTTGGGTTTCTCAGCGTCAAATCAAGTTGCTTTAAAGCTAATGGTGGCGCTTGGCGCAATTCATCCAACCAAGTGATTTGCGCATTTTTAATGCGAATTCTAGATTGACTAAGCAACCAATTAGGCAGCTCTGGCTTGCTTTCACCGGCTAAACTAATGCCTGCCAAGTAAATTCTGCCATCCGCTTTGCGGCGTATGGTCAGCACAGGGTTCTCAATGACAAGCTTATATAAGCGTGGTTGCAGCAAGGGTACGCTGAGCCATGAAATACTTGCCGATATATCATTCAGGTGCAGTGCAGTGCGGTTTTCTGCATCAAACACATCAATATTTTTAAGTATGAAGTGTGGCGATATACCGTCCCATCCCGTTTCAATGTCGCCAATGGTGATTTTTTGCCCGGCAGTTTTGCTGGCATGTGCAGCAATGTCGTCTTTATAACTATCGATATTCGGGAAAATAATAAAACGAATCGCCAGTGCTATCAGCGTTAATACAAGTAGCAGTGTTAGCAATATATATAAAACCCAGCGTGATATTTTTTTAATGGATGACATTGAAGTGAGTTTTGTGAAGAGGGCTTTAATATGTAGAGTTAACTTGATGTTTATTTTACTTTATTTTGTTTGAATAACTTGTTAATAAAACGTAAACATTTAAGCGGAAGTGATGCAGTAATGCATTAAAATAACGCCTTTTAGCCAATTTGGCTGACACGTCAGTATAAAGTTCGGATATTCGTTGATTCAATTTAAAAATTTAAGCCTTACACGTGGTATTAAAGTATTACTGGAGGCAGCTACTTTCCAGTTGCATCCTGGCCATAAAGTGGGGTTGATTGGTGCTAATGGCGCGGGTAAATCATCGCTATTTGCTTTGTTGCGCGGAGAGTTGCAGCCAGAAAAAGGTGATTTAGAAATCCCGCCAAGTTGGGTGATTGCACATGTGGCGCAAGAAACACCTAGTCTGGATTTAGCCGCACTTGAATTTACCTTAGATGGCGATGAAGAGCTGCGTCAAGTAGAAAGCGCTTTAGCAGCCGCTGAAGCCAACCATGAAGGTGAAAAAATCGCTGAGCTACATCATCGTTTAAGTGATATAGAAGGTTATAGCGCCAAAGCGCGCGCGTCTGCCCTGCTGGATGGGTTGGGGTTCAGCCAAGCTGATTTAGCGCGGCCTGTCAGTGATTTCTCTGGTGGATGGCGTGTGCGACTTAACTTGGCACGTGCGCTGATGTGCCGTTCAGATTTGTTGCTACTAGATGAACCCACTAACCATTTGGACTTAGACGCAGTGATTTGGCTAGAAGGCTGGTTACGCGATTATCGTGGCACTTTGTTGATGATTTCGCATGACCGCGATTTCTTAGATGCAGTGATTGATAACGTTTTGCACATTGAGCAACAGACGATTACGCTGTATCGCGGCGGCTACTCAGATTTTGAACGGCAGCGTGCCGAAAAACTAGCGCTACAGCAAGCGATGTTTGAAAAGCAGCAGCGTAAAGTGGCGCACTTACACAGCTATATCGACCGTTTTAGGGTGCAGGCGACTAAGGCGCGCCAAGCACAAAGCAGAATCAAGGCGCTGGAACGTATGGAAATGATTTCCGCAGCGCATGTGGATTCGCAATTCAGTTTTGAGTTTAGAGCACCCTTAGCAGCGCCAGATCCATTGTTGGTGCTAGATGATGTAGACGCTGGGTATTCTGAAAAAATGATACTTAATAAGGTAGTGCTCGCAATACGACCAGGCGAACGCATAGGTTTGCTGGGTAAAAATGGCGCAGGAAAATCCACATTAATTAAATTGCTGGCAAAAGAGCTCAAACCATTAGCAGGCAAGAGTGTTGAAGGTAAAGATTTAAACATTGGCTATTTTGCTCAGCATCAGTTGGAGCAACTGCGCTTGCACGAATCGCCACTACAGCACATGTTAAGGTTAGACACGAATACACGTGAGCAAGAACACCTGAATTATCTAGGTGGTTTTGATTTTAAAGGCGAGATGGCGCGTAGCAGTATTGAAAATTTTTCTGGCGGCGAAAAATCGCGACTCGCTTTGGCTTTGCTGATATGGACGCGCCCGAATCTGCTGTTGCTGGATGAGCCCACCAACCATCTTGACCTTGAAATGCGCCATGCCTTGACGCTGGCTTTGCAGGATTATCAAGGTGGCGTCATTTTGGTCTCGCATGACAGAGCCTTATTAAAATCCAGTTGCGATAATTTTGTGCTGGTGGCAAATGGCCAGGCCGCCGCGTTTGATGGTGATCTAGATGATTATAAGCTGTGGCTAGCCACTCAAAAAAATGGCCAAAAAACTACACAAAACGATGCCCTGCAGGCCAATAACGATGAGTCTTCTCGGGAATCCAAAATAAATGGAAATGTAAACACATACGCGCAAAGCAAGGCAGAAAGGCAGGCGCGAATTGTGGTGCGCAGGCCGCTATTAAAAGAAACTGAGCAGATTGAAAAAAGTTTAGAAAAATATCAAGCAGAAAAAGCTAACTTAGACACGCGTGCGGGTGAGGCCGATTTATACGAACAGCAAAATAAAGTTGAACTGCAAGCGTTATTAAAGCGTCAAGCAGAGTTAACGAATGCAATTGATGCTGCTGAAATGCGCTGGTTAGAATTGCACGAGCATCTAGAAGCTTTGCCAGAAATTAATTAAATGAAGACACTCTTCATTAGAAATCAGTAAATAAAAAACCATTAAAGGGATAAGCATGGACTACTCGAAACGACTCAACTTATTACACGCCTTATGTTTGGCAGAAACCTTTGACGATGGCGATGGCAGTCAGCCTAATACTAATTTAGCTGAATATGATGTGGAAGATTCTGCACATTATTTGGCTAGCTACGTTACCTTTCAGGCCATCCATGCCGCAGATAGACAGCCTGCAGATGAGTATAAAAATAACTTTGATATGCTGAGTGTGTATCAAGCTTATGCCTTGCTCACATTTGCATTTTTTACTGCACCTTTAAGTAAAGAAAGCATCACGCCAGATATCACCAAGGCACAAGTTATTATTGCTAAGACCTTGTTTGCTGGCTTGCCAGATGGCGAGTTGATGGAAATCATTGAAAGTGGTTTTAATAAGTTTAAGCTGATTGGCGAAGCGGAAGCGGAGCATTGGGTGGAGTTTAGAGAGAATGTAGATAAACTCACAGTGAGTTTTGTAGTAGCAGGTACCGATGATGACAGCCCGCACAGCAAAGAAGATGTGTTGCCTATTTTTGGTCAATTGCTGAGCCAGTTATGTGAGGCATTTCAAAAGGATTGATTCAATATCTCAATTTTTTATTAATCGTAATAAAAGTGTCACTCTATATAACTAAACTTAGTTTTTTTATTTAAAACAGGTTATTTATATGGATACAATCTATGTAAAATCAGATCGTGCAATTAAAGAGTTTGAGCAAGGCAACCGATCGCTTAGTTTAAAACACAGGCAGTTGCTGATTATGGTGAATGGCAGGCGTACCAATAGTCAAATTGCACAAGCGGTTAACTCTGAGCAAGCAATACAAATGCTGGCGGATTTAGAGCGGCTTGGTTATTTGATGAATGCTAGTCTTGCAAATCAGGCAACAAAACATAAATCTGTGCAAGCGACGCAATTAAAAAGTGTTGAGTTATCTAGTGATCATCTAGAGATCATTAAAGATTTTTTAGTAGAAGAAGCGCAACTACAATTGGGCTTAATGAGTCGTGATATTGAGCAGAAGATTGCACTGGTGAATAATGCTGATGATTTAAAATCATGTATTGCACGCTGGCATATGGCGATTCGTGACTCGCGGAATGGGCGCACAGTGGCTGATAAGCTGATGGAACGTTTGGCGCATTTGATGGCCAACCCGCCACTGAAAACCCAACAGGGAACACCTCGTGAACAGAGCTTGAGAATCTAGGTGGTTGAGAAGTTAGTGATTGAGAAGTGAGTTAGCTGATTTCCCGCGTCGCCAAAAACTCAATGTCAGGGTAACGCTCTTGCGCCATTTGTAGGTTTACGCGATTGGGAGCGAGGTAAACGTACTCATCGTTACCATCCAAGCCCACGTTAAAGCCATATTTGTCAGCAATGGCGCGCAAATCCGCATCAGAACCACGCAACCAGCGTGCGGTATAACAATCATATGGTTCAAACGCGACATCTACACTATATTCATGCTCTAAACGATGCGCCACCACGTCAAACTGCAGCATGCCGACTGCGCCTAAAATCAGGTCATTACTTAATAATGGTTTAAATAATTGCGATGCACCTTCTTCTGCCAACTGCTTCAGGCCAATTTGCAATTGCTTCATTTTCATTGGGTTTTTAATGCGCGCGCGCCTGAAGTATTCGGGCGCGAAACTGGGGATGCCAATGAATTTAAGTGATTCGGATTCTGAAAAGGTATCGCCAAGTTTGATCGTACCGTGGTTGGGGATGCCGATGATATCGCCAGAGTAGGCTTCATCCATGGTAGTGCGGTCTTGTGCCATAAAAGTGATAGCATTATTGACGCTGATGGTTTTACCCGAAGCTACTTGTTTGATTTTCATGCCGCGTTCAAATCTGCCAGAGCATACGCGCAAGAACGCAATACGGTCGCGATGTTTTGGGTCCATATTGGCCTGGATTTTAAATACAAAACCACTAAATTTTGCTTCATCTGCACTTACTTCACGGCTGGCGGTTTTGCGCGCTAGCGGTGCAGGGGATAAATCCACTACTGCATCCAATAAGCTTTGCACACCAAAGTTATTAATGGCAGAGCCAAAATAGACAGGCGTTTGTTTACCACTTAAGTAACGTGCCGCGTCAAAACTGTGCGATGCGCCACGCACTAACTCGATGTCCACGCGTAATTCTGCTGCCACATGGCCAAGCAACTCATCCAGACGCGGGTTATCTAGGCCTTTAATGGTCTCCGATGTGCCTTTTTCAGCACGCGGGTCAAAAAATGAAATGGTATCGGTATAGAGGTTGTACACGCCACGAAAGCCTTTACCCATGCCAATCGGCCAAGTCATCGGTGCGCATTCCATGCCCAGTGTGGTTTCAATTTCATCCAGCAACTCAATCGGCGCGCGGCTTTCACGGTCTAACTTATTAATAAACGTGATAATCGGTGTATCGCGCATGCGACACACATTAAGCAATTTAATGGTTTGCGCTTCCACGCCATTCACCGCGTCAATCACCATCACCGCAGAATCTACCGCTGTGAGGGTTCTATAGGTATCTTCAGAGAAATCATCGTGGCCTGGTGTATCAAGCAAGTTGACCATGTGCTCGCGATAAGGGAACTGCATGACAGAAGACGTTACCGAAATACCGCGTTGCTTTTCTAGCTCCATCCAATCCGATGTGGCATGACGCGCAGCTTTACGCCCACGCACTTCACCTGCCACTTGAATCGCGCCACCAAACCATAATAATTTTTCTGTAAGCGTGGTTTTACCCGCATCCGGGTGCGAAATAATGGCAAAAGTACGGCGGCGGGAAATTTCGGCTTTTAAATGACCATTGGGCAGAGATGACATAAAACACTTGAATTAGGTAAAACGCTATTTTACCTTAAAAGCAGTCGAGCGCCGCAGTCGTCATCAGTGTATGGCTAGCGCATATCTGAACTATTGGCTGATTTTTTTAATGCCAAGGCGTTAATACAGAAACGCAAGCCACTTGGCGCAGGACCATCGGGAAATACATGGCCCAAGTGTGCACCGCAGGTATTGCAGAGTGTTTCAACACGACGCATACCATAGCTGTTATCGGCATGATAGGCGACGGCATTAGGCTTGATGGGCTCTGTAAACGAAGGCCAGCCAGTGCCACTTTGAAATTTTTCCGATGAATCAAATAACTTAGTTTCACAGCAGGCACAACTGTAGATGCCTAGGCTGAAAAGATTGCATAACTCGGAGCTGTGAGCTTTTTCGGTACCCTTTAGCCTGGTAATTTGAAACACCTCTGGGCTTAAAAGCGCTTTCCACTCGGCTTCAGATTTTTCAACTCTTTTATCTGGTATTGGGCTGCCCTTATCGGCTAAATTAAGTACATCGTTCCAGTTCATTATCATTATCCTTCGGATATTTAAGGGTTGTCATATGGAGTAAATTGCAACCCATAAGAAATTGTCAGTATGATTTAGGCCTTTAGCTTAGCTATTCTCATGCATCGTTTAATACTGTTTGTTCAGAAGCAAACTAAGGTTACTTTGCTTGTCATATCGACGCGAGCGTCTTTTCAGCAAACGCAACAGTAGTTGTTTGCCTTCGGTAGTGAGTTTTGCGCTATCCATGTAGCTTAAATAAAAGCGCATCCGTTGTGAGCGGCTCAAGTATTTTTGTGCATAGTGATCCAGCGTTTTTAGGTCTTTTACGATGCGATAGTTAAGTAACTCTCCCTGCCAAAAATCACCTAAAGGGCAGTCAATCAAATAGATTTTCTCCTGTTCATCGATGAGGATATTGCGCCATTTAAGATCGTTATGAATGAATTTATGGGCATGCAAAGTGCGGGTGATTTTTGCCAGTTGAATACTGATTTTTCTAACTAAGCGAGCATCAGATAAACCTTGCTGGCGGGCAAGTTGCGCAAGGTCGACAGTGTGGGGTAACTCTTGCGTGATGATTGCGCCACGCTGAAATAGCCCCCATTTTTTTTTGTAACCAAAACCGATTATAGTTGCAGTGGGAATCCCCCATTGAGCAAACCACTGCAGGTTTTCCCACTCACCTTGCACGCGCGGCTTGCCTATGAGTTTCCTAAGACCTTTGCCAGCAGAAGTGTAGCGCTTTACATAGTAATTAACGCCCTGATGCGCCACTTTAATGACATCAGACACTTTATCCTGCGTGATTTGCTGACCTAGTAATGCAAAAATTGCATCCAGACTACCAAATACACTAGTCAAATGATGATTATTCTCTGTTAAATGCCACAAATTTCTCATAATACCGACCAGTTAAATACATGCTTAACGCACGGCCTCTTTCAGTTGCTCTAAAATTGCCGGATTGTCGAGTGTAGAGATGTCGGATGTAATTTCTTCGCCTTTTGCTAGGCTACGTAACAGCCTGCGCATAATCTTGCCGCTGCGTGTTTTTGGCAAGTTATCGCCAAAGCGTATTTCATCTGGCTTGGCGATAGGGCCGATTTCCTTGCCTACCCAGTTGCGTAAATTTTCGACGATTTTTTTCGCTTCTTCGCCAGTTGGTCTAGCACCTTTTAAAACCACATAAGCCACGATTGATTCGCCTTTGATATCATGCGGTTTACCGACTACTGCGGCTTCAGCTACTAGATGATTTGAAACCAATGCTGATTCAATTTCCATTGTGCCTAAGCGGTGACCAGATACGTTTAATACGTCATCAATGCGCCCCATAATGGTGAAGTTACCTGTTTTTGCATCGCGCACGGCACCGTCGCCTGCCAAATAAAGCTTACCACCTAAATCGGCGGGGTAGTAGCTAGAAACGAAGCGTTCAGCATCATTATAGATGGTGCGTATCATTGATGGCCATGGCTTCTTAATGACTAATAATCCTCCGGTGCCCCACGGTAAGTCTTTACCTGTTTCATCTACCACATCAATGGCAATGCCTGGGAACGGCATGGTACAAGAGCCTGGTGTTAAGGCGTGTACGCCAGGTAGCGGCGTAATCACATGGCCACCTGTTTCAGTTTGCCAGAAGGTATCAGCAATTGGGCATCGGCCCCCGCCAACTTGCTCGTAATACCACATCCATGCCTCTGGATTAATCGGTTCACCTACAGTGCCAAGTAAACGTAAGCTGCTTAAATCATATTGGCTTGGGTGAGTGCTTGCGTCAGTTTCGCTAGATTTAATCAGTGAGCGAATGGCTGTTGGCGCTGTGTAGAAAATAGATACCTTGTGCTTTTCAATCATCTGCCAAAAGCGCCCAGCATTTGGATAAGTGGGAATGCCTTCAAAAACCACTTGTGTCACACCCATCGCTAATGGGCCATAAGTCACATAGCTATGGCCAGTAATCCAGCCTACATCCGCCGTACACCAATATACATCGTCTGGTTTTACATCAAAGGTCCAGCGCATGGTGTTCATTGCATGCAATAAATAACCAGCTGAACTATGTTGCACGCCTTTTGGTTTGCCTGTTGAGCCGCTGGTATAAAGTAAAAATAAAGGATGCTCGGCATGCACCATGACAGGTTCGCAAGTATCCGGCTCACCTGCGATTAAGTCGGTCCACCATATATCTCTTGTGTTCCAAGCGACATCTTGGCCTGTTTTTTTCAGCACGATTACTTTTTGAATGCCATCCCAGCCATGCTCACTTTTGGCTTGGGCAATACCTTCATCCACTGCCGCTTTTAATGGCAATGTCTTGCCACCGCGGAACTGTCCATCAGAGGTAATCACTGCCACAGCACCAGCATCAATCATGCGCTCATTCAGGCTTTTGGCGGAAAAGCCACCAAAAACCACGCTATGGATTAATCCCAAGCGCGCGCAGGCTTGCATCGCTACAATCGCTTCGATTCCCATCGGCAGGTAAATGATGACGCGCGAGCCAAAAGGCAGGTTGAGTGTTTTTAAGCCATTGGCAAACTGGCACACTAGGTGATACAAATCTTTGTAAGTGACGGTTTTGGTATCGCCATTATCGGCTTCGAAAATAATGGCAGTTTTATTGGGAATGGTCGCTAAATGTTTATCTAAGCAGTTGGCTGAAACATTTAACTCGCCATCTTCAAACCATTTGTAGAATGGGGCCTTTGACTCGTTGAGCGTTTTGGTAAATGGTTTGTGCCATACCAATAGTTCGCGTGCTAACTTGGCCCAAAAGCCTTCATAATCGGCATTTGCCTCTGCGCAAAGTGCATTGTATGCATCCAAGTCAGAAACATTGGCTTGTGCTTTAAATGCGTCACTTGGATGAAATACACGGTTTTCAGTTAAAACAGATTCAATAGCCAAACTACACTCCCAAATTTGCCATTAATCGTAATGACATAATAATTTTTATAATATTGATTAAGGTAAGATGTAACTAAATAGTTGATTGTAATATTACCTTAAAAATTAATGCCTACACTAGATAATTTATTACCGGGAAAGCACGCCAACGCTAGTTTTTTAGCGGGCATCAAACGCCTACAGGAATGTAGTTTATTTTCAGCCAGATTATTATCAAAAGATGCGGATTTGTTAAACGATTTGCTACAAAATCATCCGCAAGTCTATGTCATCGCAGAAATGCAACATTTTTTGGATGCCGCACAGATTACTGATGATGCATCCTTAAAAAAAGCCCTGCGCCAGTTACGTCAGCGCGTTATTGTAAGGACGATATACCGCGATTTGAACGGCTTGGCCGATCTGCAAGAAGTGCTGCAAACCACGACACAGTTAGCAGAAATCACTTTAAACACCGCCACGCAATATCATCAAACATGGCTACAAGCCTTGCATGGCAAGCCTGTGGACATGGCTGGCAATCCCCAGCATCTCATTATCATTGGCATGGGTAAGCTAGGCGGTGGCGAGTTGAACGTGTCTTCTGATATTGATTTGATATTTGCATACCAAGAAGCGGGGGAAACCCAGGGTGAAAACATAATAAGTAACCAGCGTTTAAGTAATCAAGATTTCTTCAGCAAATTAGGTAAAAAAGTCATTTCTGCGTTAGATGAAGTCACCGAAGATGGCTTTGTATTTCGTGTCGATATGCGGCTGCGGCCATTTGGTAGCGAGGGGGTACTGGTTTCTAGTGTGGATGCATTAGAGGAGTACTATCAAAATCAGGGTCGTGAATGGGAGCGTTACGCCTGGATTAAAGGACGCGTGGTTTGTCCGCAGGATATTACTCTGCAAGCCAATATCCATAGGCTTCTCAGGCCGTTTATTTTCAGGAAATATCTGGATTACAACGCGTTAGCCAGTATGCGTGGGCTGAAACTGCAGATTCACCGCGATGTGCTGCAAAAAGGCCAAAGCGACAATATTAAGCTGGGGCGCGGTGGCATTCGTGAAATCGAGTTTATTGCGCAAGTGTTCCAGTTGATGCGTGGCGGGCGCGACACCAGCTTACAGATTAAGCCAACGCTCGGAGTATTGGCGCTGCTAAAAGACAAAGGCTTATTGCCTGAAAAAACCGTAACTGAGCTAAGTGAAGCCTATGAGTTTTTGCGTAATTTAGAGCATAGGTTGATGTATGTGGATGACGCACAAACGCAAGAACTGCCTAAAACCGACGATGCAAAAGCACGCATTGCTAACGCCATGAACTATGAAGATTGGACTACATTTTTAACCAAATTAAACAGCTATAGGCAAAACGTACAGCAGCATTTTGATGCCACTTTCACCGATGCCAATACCAGCCAACAAGCGAGTAAGGATTCTTTAGTGCCTGAAAAATCGTTGTGGGCCGGCGCATTAAATACTGCAGACGCTGAACAAGCGCTGCAAAAGTTAGGTTATACAGAACCGGGGGAAACGCTGCGCCGGCTTAATGCTTTGCATCAAGCTAACCGCTATTTGCAGTTGCCAGAACTGAGTCGCCAGCGCTTTGATGCGTTGATGCCGCATGTGATTTCACTTGCAGCTACCATGCAAAACCCTGAAGTGACGCTGATGCGTGTCATTGATTTGCTGGAAAGTATTTGCCGTCGCGCCAGTTACTTAGCTTTACTGGCAGAGCATGCGCAAGCCATGCATTTGGTGGTTAAGTTATGCAGCAGCAGCCCGTGGCTAGCCAATTATTTAACGCAACATCCTATTCTCTTAGATGAGCTTTTAGATACCCGCACCTTATATGCTGCGCCAGATTTTGCGGCCATGCGCACAGATTTAGTGAAACGATTAGCTGAATTTGAGGGGGATGTTGAGCGGCAAATGGATACCATGCGTCACTTCAAACACGCCAGTGTATTCAGGCTCGCTGCGCAAGATATTAACGGTGAATTGGCACTAGAAACGCTTTCAGACTATTTAAGCGCACTAGCCGAGCTCATATTAAGCGTCAGCCTGGAAACGATATGGCCGTATATCAAAGGTAAACACATTGAGGTGCCAAAATTTGCCGTGATAGGTTATGGCAAGCTAGGTGGCAAAGAGCTTGGCTATGCCTCTGATTTGGATATTATTTTCTTATATGATGACGAAGCCCCAGAAGCGGGAGAAGTCTATGCGCGCTTCGCCCAGCGCATCAATAACTGGTTTAACAGCTTAACTTCTGCTGGTTTATTATATGAAACAGATTTGCAATTGCGCCCAGATGGCAACAGTGGGCTGCTAGTCAGCACGGTAGCTGCATTTAGAGATTACCAACTTAATAAAGCTTGGGTGTGGGAGCATCAAGCGATTACACGAGCAAGGTTTGTGGCGGGAGATAGCAAGATTGGCAAAATTTTTGAGCAGATCCGTATAGAAGTGCTTACTCAGGCGCGGGATGTAGAAAAGCTGAAAACAGAAGTGCTCAGCATGCGTGAGAAAATGCGTGCGGCACAAAGCGCGAGTTCAAAAAACAGTCTCAGTCAAAATAATACTGAAATGTTCGAGCTTAAAAACGGTGCTGGCGGCATTATCGATGTGGAATTTTTAGTGCAATTTTTGGTGTTGGTGCACGCAAAACAACACCCACAACTGACACAAAATATCGGTAATATTGCTTTATTAAAACTGCTGGCAACACTCAATATTATTGATGCGGGGTCCGCTGAAAAAGTTGCCGTCGCTTATCGAGAGTATCGAAAATTGCAACACGCGCTTAAGTTGCAAGGCGCTCCACATACGCGTGTTGAGGCAACATCGGCAAGAGCACACATGGCAGCAGTGAAAGCTTTGTGGAGCCAAGTTTTTGCGGATTAGGTTTTCTGCGCATTAAGTCTTTTGCGCTTCGGCCAACCTCGCCAACCTTGCACTCTCTTGAAACTCGGCATTTTTAATTTCGCGCATAACACTCTGCATGTCCACTGCTTTGTTGGTTTCTGCAAATCGCCCAGTGAGCTTACTTTCAGTCGTTAAATCACCACGTTCGTACAGCGCCCAAATCTCTTTGGCATATTGGGTTTTCAACAATTCTGGCGCAAATTGCCCGAAGTAATTCGCCAAATTATTCACATCGCGTGCCAGCATATCTTTAGCATGGTTATTACCTGCGGCATCTACTGCTTGTGGTAGGTC
>JAKFEP010000074.1:0-3908 GCA_036675645.1 Methylotenera sp.
AGTGTCATCTATGATTTGCTGGTTGAGCACTTTTTCTACTAAAAAAGCAATAAAGGCAGCCGCATCATCGCGATGAATGCGGTTGCTCCAGTTGTTTTCAGCTGGCCAACGCGCAAGGTCTTTTGCCATATTGGCTAAATACAAACGGCCGTTACCATAAATGCCAGACAGACGCATAGCGGTTGACTTCCATTGCTCAGACTTGTGCTGCATGTCTTTTAATAAGCTTTCAGCCTCTAATAAACGCACACCGCCAAAATCACTGGGAATAGCGGGTGCGGTTTCATCTAGCAAGTCTTGGGTCTTTTGGCCATAAAGGCGTGTGCTAGACACAAAAAATACATGCTTTAGCGTACTGTTGCTGGCTTGTGTGACCAATATGTTTTTCAGACCCGTGACATATTGCGCTTGGTAACTTGCATCAGTTTGCGCATCAGCAGAAACGCAATAAATTACAATATTAGGATTTAGATTTTCTAACTGAGTTAGCGTAGCTAGCTGGGTGACATCGGCCTGAATTGTTTGCATGCCTGCTGTCATTTTTTGACTACGGCCTAGACCAATGACTTGGTGAGCTTTTTGCAGCCGCATGGCAATTGCAGTGCCTAAATCACCGCAGCCTACGATCAAAATTTTAGCCATACTTTACAATTAACCGCGTCTAAGTAAATATTTTTCGACAAAATATAAGGCGATGATGCTTTTAGCGTCCGTAATTTCACCTGTTTGAATCATGCTTAAGCATTGTGCAAAAGGCAAATCAAAAACTTCCAAGGTTTCGTCGGCATCGCGTTGATGTGCACCAGCGCTTAAACCTTGCGCCATGTACATATGAATGACTTCATTAGAATAGCCAATGCACGGATGCTGATGCCCGAGTAGTATCCATTCGGTTGCGGTATAGCCAGTTTCTTCTAACAGTTCGCGCTGTCCAGTGACCAAAATCGCTTCATTGGCGTCAATTTTTCCTGCAGGCAACTCAATAAAAACTTTGTTTAAGGCATAACGAAACTGTTTTTCGAGAATGACATTGCCATTTGGCAGCATTGGCACAACGACGACAGCACCTGGATGTATGACATACTCACGCTGACTGGCACTTCCATTGGGCAAGCGCACTTGGTCACGCTTTACTGTCAGCATGCCACCCGAGACAACGGTTTGCGAACTGACCATATGCTCAACTAAATGTTGCTCAGTTAAATCCTGCATAATTTGCGCCTAAGAATCTTAAAGTGCGGCGACGTTAAAGGTATCGCATTTATTCACATCACCTAATTTTAGGCCTTGATTAAACCAGCGCATGCGCTGTGCTGATGTGCCGTGCGTAAAAGAATCAGGCACCGCGTAACCCTGCGCCTGTTTTTGTAATGCATCATCACCAATGGCTGCGGCTGCCTTCATCGCCTCTTCCACATCACCCGCCTCTAATATGCGATTTTCGCCATCGGCATGATGCGCCCATACGCCCGCAAAGCAATCAGCCTGCAGTTCAAGCCGCACTGAATATTGATTCGCCTCTGCTTCGTTGCGTGCACTTTGACGCGCTTGCTGTACCTTATCTGACGTGCCCATGATGTTTTGTATATGATGGCCTACTTCATGTGCAATGACGTAAGCTTGCGCAAAATCACCAGGCGCGTTGAACTTGGTTTTCATCTCGTGGTAAAAACTTAAATCGATGTACACTTTATTATCACCAGGACAGTAAAATGGCCCCATAGCCGCCTGCCCAGAGCCGCAGGCAGTAGGCGTTTGCCCACTAAACAGTACGAGTTTTGGTGCTGGATATTGCCGTCCTGAATTCTGAAAAATTTTGCCCCAAGTATCTTCTGTACTTGCTAATACTTTAGCCACAAACATCGCTTCTGGGTCGTCTTTTGGGATGGGTGTGGATTCAACAGGCGCCTTTTGGTTCAAGCCTTGGCCGATATTCATAATTAGCGCAGGATCAACCCCAAAATACATGGCTACCAAAGCTATAACAATAGTCCCGAGACCAATGCCCTTGCCGCCTATACCGCCACCACCACGCCTATCTTCAACATTACTGCTTTCTCGTTCATCATCTAAGCGCATGTTAAACTCCTTTTCACCTTTGATGCATGGTAATACAGAAACTCAAATAGATAAATCAACCACGCGCAAACGTTAGAGTTTTTTGGTGATCACTGCAAACTTGTGGCAATCGCAATCCCGCAAATCGCCATCATGGTTTGTGGCATTAGACCAAACGCTAATAACGCGACAGCATTGATACTCAATACCAGCTTCATGTCAGCAGGCGCTGTAATTAGTGCATTATCTTGCGGCGCATCGAAATACATCAGCTTGACGATACGTAAATAGTAAAACGCACCTACTGCCGTCATTATGACTGCAAATACCACCGCCCACAAAAAGCCAGCTTGAAGCGCTGCCTGCAACACGGTAAATTTAGCATAAAAGCCGATGGTCGGCGGCACTCCTGCCATACTGAACATGATAATTAACATTAAGAAAGCTGCCCATGGACTGCGTTGATTCAGGCCTTTTAAATCGTCTAGATTTTCTGCTTCAAAACTTTGCCGCGACAGCATCAATATCATGCCGAAACCCGCCAACGTCATTAGCACATAAGCACTGACGTAAAACATGCTAGAAGCGAACCCATTTAAACTGCCACTCATTATTCCAAACAATAAAAAGCCCACATGTGAGATGGTGGAATAAGCCAACATCCGTTTTAGGTTACTTTGCGCAATCGCGGTAATGTTGCCAATCACAATCGAAAGCACTGCCATGATCAGCAACATATCCTGCCAATCTGCGGTGAGCGGATGCAAACCTTGCACAAGCAAACGAATAGCGATAGCAAACGCGGAAAATTTTGGTACTGAACCGATGAATAAGGTAATGGAAGTAGGCGCACCTTGATATACATCGGGCACCCACATCTGAAACGGCACCGCACCAAACTTAAATGCCAAACCAGCCACAATAAATACTAAGCCTAAAATTAACACGGGGTTTTTAGTATTACTTTCTTGCAACGCACTGCTAATTTCTGGGATGCTTAAGCTACCTGTCATGCCGTAAATCATACTCATGCCATATAACAACATGCCGGAAGCCAGCGCACCCAGCACAAAGTATTTCATGGCCGCTTCTGACGCTTTTGCGTTATCGCGATCAAGCGCAACCAATGCATACAAACTTAAAGACAGTAACTCCAAGCCCATGTATATCGTCAGCATGCTTTGGCCAGACACCATCACCATCATGCCTAATACCGAAAACAACACCAGTGCATAATACTCACCACGGAACATACCACGTAACTGCATATACTGCCGTGTGTATACAAACATCATCGCGGTGCCAAGTAGTATCATCAGCTTAAGCACATCAGCCAGCGGGTCATCCACAAACATGCCCGTGAAAGCGTAGCCTACGGTTGATGCATGTGTGCTAATGGTGAAATAGGCCGCTATAAATAAGGTAATTTGTGCCAGCACGTACACGAGGACTCTGTTACTAGGCTTTAAAAATAAATCTGCCAACAAGATAAACATCGCCATACTAAGCACGGTTAGTTCAGGTAAAACGGTGATTAAATCAGCTTGTATATATTCCATGTTTAAACCTGAACCTTATAAACCTGAGCCCAAAACTGGCAATTTGCTAAGTGCCATATGGCTTAGCCACTGTGCCGCGCTAACATGGGTAAAATCCGTAATGATTTTTGGGTATACGCCCAAACCAATTACCATCACAGCAAGAATGGCTAAAATCAAAAACTCGCGACGGTTTAAATCTTTTAGTTCTGCTACATGCGCGTTTGCAATATCACCATAGAACACGCGCTTTACCATCCATAGCGTATAGGCCGCGCCAAATATCAGCGTAGTTGCTGCCAAGAATGCTAC
>JAKFEP010000151.1:0-3770 GCA_036675645.1 Methylotenera sp.
TGGTGGGGGCATCAAATCCCAGCTTGGTACACAGATGACGGCAAAGTGTATGTGGCACATGATGAAGCAGAAGCTAAGACACTCGCTGCAAAAGATGGTTATACAGGTAACTTAAAACGCGATGATGATGTTTTAGATACTTGGTATTCATCAGCCTTGTGGCCTTTCTCCACATTAGACTGGACGGGTGACGATGCGCTGGACGCGCAAAACCAAGCTTTGCAACAATATCTGCCATCTAGTGTTTTAGTCACTGGTTTTGACATCATTTTCTTCTGGGTGGCGCGTATGGTCATGATGACTACCCATATCACCGGCAAAATCCCGTTCAAGCATGTGTATGTACACGGTCTGATTCGCGATGCCGAAGGCCAGAAGATGAGTAAATCTAAAGGTAACGTGCTTGATCCGATTGACCTCATTGATGGCATCGGGCTGGATGAGCTGATTAAAAAACGCACCACCGGTTTGATGAACCCGAAAGACGCAGAAAAAATCGAAAAACGTACCCGTAAAGAATTTCCGGAAGGCATTGCTGCCTACGGGACTGACGCACTCAGATTTACATTTGCAGCATTAGCTTCGCCTGGCAGGGACATCAAGTTTGATTTGCAGCGCTGCGACGGTTACCGTAATTTCTGCAATAAATTGTGGAACGCTACGCGCTTTGTGTTGATGAACACAGAAGGCCAGGACAACGGCTTTGATGCGGCAAGCTGCGGTGAAGGCGGGCGTAAGTTCTCACAAGCCGATCGTTGGATTGTGAGTATATTGCAACGTACAGAAGCGGATGTAGAAAAGGCTTTTACGGATTACCGATTTGACCTGGCTGCTAAGGCGATTTATGAGTTTGTGTGGGATGAATATTGCGATTGGTATTTAGAACTCGCCAAAGTACAGATTCAAAATGGCGACGATGCCGAAAAACGTGCGACGCGACGTACTTTGTTAAGGGTCTTAGAAACAATCTTACGTCTAGCACATCCGATTATGCCATTTATTACGGAAGAAATTTGGCAGACAGTGGCGCCGATGACAGAGAAGCATGGCCCTTCCATTATGTTAGAGGCTTACCCAAAAGCTCAGTTGGATAAGTTGGATGAAGCATCTGAAGCCTGGGTGGCACAGCTAAAGCAAATGGTTGAAGCTTGCCGTAGTTTACGTGGTGAGATGGGCATTTCGCCCGCCGCGCGGGTGCCTTTAATTGCCACGGGCGATATCACTCAGTTACAAGTCTATTCTCCATATTTAAAAGCATTGGCGAAGTTAGAAGACGTTGCGATTGCAACTGAACTGCCAGAAGCCGATGCCCCGGTGATGCTGGTGGGTGATTTTAAATTGATGCTCAAAATTGAGATTGATGTTACCGCCGAAAGAGAGCGCTTAAGCAAAGAAATTTTGCGCTTACAAGGTGAGATTGGCAAAGCAAATGGTAAGCTCAATAACGAAAGTTTTGTAGCCCGTGCGCCTGCAGAGGTAGTTGCACAGGAGAAAGCACGCGTGGCTGAATTTGGTGCCAGTTTAGAGAAGTTACAGTTGCAGATGGCAAGACTGAAATAACCACTTTTTCTTTGCTAAAGCAGAGGCTTGCATGCTTCTGGCTTTATCATTATGATGCCCTGACAGGGAGTGGAACTCGCTTTTAAACAACAGTAAATAAGAGCTTTCATCATGAAAAATAAAGTTAAGCTGCTTTCAGTTTTCTTTTGTATGGCAGCAACACCTAGCTATGCTATTGACGGGGTCGCAATCATCGTTGGCTCAGGCCAAGATGCCAATACAATGGCTATTTCTGTGCAGTGGGATTGGGAAAGGCGCTGGTTTGCTGAAGGTGATTGGTGGCTGGGCGGTTATTGGGAGCTCGATGGCTCGTACTGGAAAGGTAAAGATCATGGTGCAAACGACATCTACGGCCTAGGCATTACCCCGGTCTTGCGCTTACAACGCTCCGCAATTAATAACATCATGCCTTACATAGAGTTAGGTATCGGTGCACATGTGTTATCAGAGAAAACCGTGAATGATGACAAACGCCTAGGCACTAATTTCCAGTTTGGCGACCATCTCGGTGCGGGGATACGGTTTGGTCAGGATTTGAACTATGACTTGGGCTATCGGTTCCAGCATTACTCTAACGCTGGCCTTAGTAGCAACAATCCTGGTATCAACTTTCACGAACTCAGGATACGTTATAGTTTCTAGATGCTACGCCAAATATAAAAGGGTCAGATAAACAGATTTACATCAGACTCACCGGCAAACTCAAAAAACGTAGCTGCACCGCCAAATTCAATTTCATCTATAAAATCAGTTTTTTTAAAGTCGAATAAATCGACTGTCATTTGACAGGCAATCAGCTTAACGCCACTTCCTATACAGGCGCTGCGCAGGTCTTCAATACTGGCCACACCTTTACTGGCAATTTTTTGTTTCATCATCATGGTGGCCATGCTTTCCATACCCGGAATCATCTGCACCAAGTTTGGCATGGGTACTGGCATGGGCATGGCGGGATTACCAAGTGGTGATACTTTCATCTCGCTTAAATCTTTTTTAAGCAAAGTAAGCCCATAAAAGGTGAAGAATATTTGTACTTCGTAATCCAAGGCGGCAGCTGTGGAGGCTAAAATAAAGGGTGGGTATGCCCAATCAAGCGTGCCTTTGGAGGCGATTAAAGCAAGTTTTTTAGGTGAGCTTATAGCCATGTCTCAGTAAATAACTTAAACTAAACATCCGCACGTTTTTTGATGTAAAACGTAAATTCGCTATCTGTCTGGTCTAACTGTAGTAACTCATGACCCGTTTGTTTGCAGAAGGCTTGAAAATCTTTCACTGATCCCGGATCGGTTGCTATGATTTTCAAGATTTGCGCTGGCTTAATATCACTTAAGCTTTTTTTGCAGCGCAAAATCGGTAGAGGACAATTTAAGTTGCGTGCATCACATTCTTTATCAAATTCCATTGTTTTCCAGTCCGTTAGTTTTCCAATCTACCAAATTTACTTTTTAGGGCTTAATGTATAGCCAGCTTTGCCCCAAGCCACAACGCCCCCAACCAGGTTAAACACATCGCTTACACCTTTACTCACAGCAAAATCTGCCGCATGCGCAGAGCGTACGCCACTGTGGCAATAAAATACGACAGAGTTTGCGTCCATCAGTTTGTCGTATTGCAAAGGTAACATTGACAGTTGTATATGTATGGCACCTTTGATAACGCCGCGCGCCACCTCGTCATCGTTACGTACATCTACTAATAACACTTTTGGCTTGCAAAGGTGCTCCAATAAATCGTTTACTTCAATTTCAGAATAACTTTTCATGATCAATCCTAAACAGTGCATATATTGTACACACGAAACAACAGATGTGAAGGCATAAATACCTTAGTTAACTATTTTTGAGAATGTTAGAACGGATTGAAAACTGCCGTGTACGACGCACAGCAATAGATTACTAGGTAGCTTAGATTGTACCCATTAAACACTGGCTGTATATAAACTGAATTGGGGATTAAAAGCTAACAGGGAAGAGCGAAACGTTCAGATGCGAGTTGAAATACTCGCCAATTTTAATACTAAAAAACCATACCTAATGTTAAGCCCAACGTTATTCCCAAAAACCCAGTAACCACGATGACAGATGCTACAAATAAGTTTTCACGCATGCTTTAATACTCTCCAAACCATACTTTAAAGATAAATACAAAGTGAATTGAGTTTCACTTTATGTATAAGGATTCTATCTTTTAGAAGGATTGGTCAATATTAG
>JAKFEP010000135.1:0-22863 GCA_036675645.1 Methylotenera sp.
TGTGCATCTTGTCTGTGCGTTGGAGCACTTAAGAGGGTTAACGTTATTTATTAAAGAAGGAATAAACGGAGTAATGATATTACTTCGCATAATGTATATTATGTTAAATAATATGATGAAATGAAAGTAGCTGCAAACGATAAGATTTATTCGGTTTGTTACATAACACCAAATTACGCGAAGTCACATAATTAAAGTTGCATAACGGATGTTAATAAACATCATAAAGCGTAAGGAATTTAGAACCTGAATTAGCACCCAAAACAGAATCATCGTCTGACTGACTACTTTCGCTCCAGTTCAAATTTTCAGAATTGTTTGCCTTAGGATGGTTATCATCAATTCGACGGGCATGCCCTGTAAGGCTACCTGCATATAGCCAACCGCCAGTCCTGCTATTTCTTCTGTCAAAAGTCATATCATTCCCCTATGAAAGTTATAAGATGATTTTTTCCCAATCAAGCTAAACCAATGTAAGACCTTTATGGAATACGCACGCAGGTGGAATTCTGAAAGGTTTTTAAGACGACGCTTGTATGAGGCTTGGCTCTCTTGTAAGAGTTTTAATGTGTCTGAGAATGAGCACCAGAGCGACCTGAGCATTCACGAAGATTGCTCGATTCTGTATCAGTGCTAGATTCAGCAATAGATTTTAAATTGTCTGGAATTTCATCAGCAGGTATATCATCAATAACATCGCCGCTCATGTCAAAAATAAAGTGTTGCAAGTCTTGTACTTTGTGCCTTACCCAATTAGTAATCATGTCACTCCTCCATCATAAGATATATCCCAATATCTTATGTCATTATAAAAAGTGTAATTAATGCGTATGTAGGTGTAATTCTGAAAATTTTGTAGGAGTGGGTTTTTATTGAGTTAAGTGTTTATTCTCAATTTTGTAGTTGTTGGTACTGAACTACGTTTTTAGATCATCCCGATTATTCTGCAACTTACGTGCAAGCCAATCGTATACATCTCCTAGGCCACCTAATAGTATTGCAATGGTCACATAAAAACACACGGCTTTAACTTCATTATTAACTTCGGAATTAAATATCGATGGAAGTATAAATAAAACGGAAAGACCTGCACTGACTACGATAAGAATGATTTTCATAATTGCACTCCAGATTGACCATCATAAATATATTAAATATTGGAAAGTCTATATGCGCAAAAATCATTTATAGGTTTTCAATGTACGCTTATCAATTTGATTTAAATGTGCGTTAGGTAACTTATGACGTTAAATAATTTTTTGTCATATATATATTCAGATAGCAATTCGACAATAAACAGGAAGTGACGAAAATGGCGTACATAGTGCTAAACTTTTGTATCACCCTAACTATTTAGCCACCTACGTTGCGCCACCGTCTAGCGCATCTTTCTTAACGCCCTTTGCAAAGCCCTTGAAGAAGCCGCTAAGGTGAAGCGGCTTATTTGACCCATTAAAAGATGTTGGTGAAAACAACCCCTATAGTGATAGGTTTAAATACCATCTTGATTATTGCGCACCTTACGTTCAAGGGAGTCGACAATACCGATTAAGCCACCTGACATGAAAATGACTCCTATGACAAAAAGAACCACTTTTAATAATTCGTCCGCATAAAACGAATCTAATATAGGTGGATAAATAAGCGCACTGCTCAGGCATAAGCCTATTAAGATAAAAATTATTTTCATATTTAGCCCCAACTAATTATGGATATACTCTTTACACAAATATTGTGTAGTTTCAAATATACGCATTAGTATGGGTTCAGAATGTGCGCTAACGAACAGATGGCAATTATATTCGTTAATTTTATCTCCTTCGCCGTTACTATAAACAGACCAAATACTTTTGTAATTTCCATAACGCCACCTTGAGAAACAATCAAAATAAAAGCCGCTTACCCAGCGGCTTTTAAAAGCTTCAAAACAGTATATGTAACTGACAGATTTGGCGCTAGGTTTTTATATCATCCTGGTTATGCGCCCTATATTCAAGCCAGTCGGCTACACCGCCCAGGCAACCTAATAAGATAATAACGCCTACATAAAGGAGCACGGTTTTTACTGTTTGATCTACAAAAATAGTGTCTAACATTGTTGGAAAGATAAATGCAAAGGTAAGGCCTATGCCTAATAAAATAAGAATGATTTTCATGGTTGAACCCCTTATTAATCATTGTAAATTTTTAACTATTGGTAAGTCTCTATGCACAAAAAAATGTATAGGCTTTTAACATACGCTTATTTTTATTAATTGAATGTGCGCTTGTTAACATTGCGGAAAATAAAAGTCTTAAAATTCTGACAGTATTACGAAAATACCCCACAAGTGTTAAATTTGTGTATTATACTAAATATAGTATCTACTACGCTCCACCAAAGCAGATGTAGTGTCTATGTCATCTATTAGGGTAATAAAAATAGTAATCAACCCCAGCTGTAGATAAATTAAGTATTAAACATACTTTATTTCTTTGATTTTGTTGGTACTGGGGGGATTTTGGAATGCTGAGGCTTATTATTTTGACTATTATTACTTCTATGCTTAGCCTAATTATTCTATCTGTTGTCGCCTCTTAGCTACTTTCAACAGCCTCAGTAAGTCGCTGGATTATCAGGCGTTGATTCGTTCGCCTTAATTATGCCTTTGTCACATCTGCTATACCCCCCGCTACCTGCTTTTACTCATCTAAGTCTATTCCGTTACTGATTTTTGCGTAAACTTGATCGCTAAATTCAGTTGCGCGCTCAACGACAGTGCGTTCAAAATCGTTGGTTAATTTTCCAGTTTCACTAAAATTTCTTGCAACCCTTTCTCCCGCTTTCCAATTTGAAGTACATTCCGGATCTTTAATTACATTGTTTTTATTGGCCATATAAAGCGCTAAGCCACTTAAAAACTTATTTTCCGCCCCTGAGTAAAAGCCGCCAGACGAACAAATGCTAAATTTATCCGCTGCAATTACCTGGCTGTTTTGAAGAAATAATAGCCCGAGTAACATTAATATTTTTATTTTCATATATCCTCTTTAGTATCTGTACGCTCTTGCATTTGTGCCTTAGTGAGAATCTGAATTTGAGCTTGAACGCGCACCAGAGCGAGCTGGGCTTCTACCAGAGCTGCTTGAGCCTGAATCAGAGCGTGTGCTAGAGCCTGATTTTGAGCTTGAAGCTGCGTTAGATTTTGAACCTGTACGAGAACTTTTGCTTTTGTCTGATTTGTTTGTATCAGCAGAATTGCTAGCTACGCTAGATAAATACCCTTCTAGATTCCTAATCTTTTCCCTTAACCAATTTGTAGTCATTTCGTTTCTCCTATCAAATTAAAAGACCTATTCCAACTCAAGTAATTGTAAGGAGCATAATGAATACGTATGTCGGTGTAATTCCTAAAATTTTGTAGGATTTATTGGCTGGTGAGATATGTGATGGCAGGTTGGTCTGCAATGTGAGGTTGCGTACAGACAGCTTCATTTAAAACTGGAAAATGACACATACATTTCTTTCCCAGAAATGTTTCTACCGAAATGCATCTACCCTACTTCGGTAGCCTTAACCACTCTAATTCCAAAGGTAGAGTGGTTTTTTTTTTGTAAAAAAATGCCATCTTAAGCGGCCTTAATTGCTGTATTTACGTAGCCAGTAATCTGCACTTAACTTACCAGCTTGTGCGCCAGGTAGTTGCTTTTGTAGCTAAGTAGCTGATGCGAAGCTTGGGTACTCTACTGTGATTGCTGGAGAATTCACTTCCTGCATTAAATCTCTGCCAAGTACCAAACGTAAAGCCACATCGCTGGGTAAGCTATCATTTCTTACCAAATAAGGCTTATTCAATAACTGATGATTTAAACTTACTGCGTCATCACGATAGCCTGTCTTATATTGGATATGGGTTTTCATTTGGTTAAAACGCTTAGCATCAGCAACTTTAGTTTGTAATGTACTGCTTTCCTGGAACTTGCTTGCAACAGCCCTTGCCATGCCTTTAATGCCGTTACCATTCACAATTTCAACAAATTGGCTGTTGTCGCTAATATTAAATGAGGCTATTTGGTTGCTGGCTAAATCAAACAGTTTGCTGATGACTGGTATGTGTTGGAACGTTATGCCGCCCGATATCGCCACTAAGATATTATTCGGCTTAACTTGGGTTTCTGTTGTATGCGTGCTTGTAACATTTGCGGTGCTAACTGCAACAGGGTTTGCCTTAAGCTCATATATACCGTTTTCAGATTGGACGATTTTTAGTCCCCCATTGGTTTCTAACCCATCGCCTATTACATCTTGCTTAATTGGCTGCGAACTAGTTGTAGGTGAAGGCAAGCTACTAGCTTCAGTTTCACTATTAACAACGGCCTGTCCAGACTCAGAATCTTTTAGATTATCCGTTAATGAGACACTTTTTTGCTGGGTCAAATCGTTATTAGCAGTTACTGGTTGATTGCTAGCGACTAATGCTAGATTCCTTTGCGCTTGCAAATAGTCAGGCTCTAGCATAATGGCTTGTGTGAGCACTCTATTCGCTTCCACATGCTGATTATTTAGATAATAAACATAGCCTAAGTTATTGTAATTAATAGCATTAGGCTCTAGTTTAACTACTTGTTCAAATAAAGGTATAGCAATAATATAAAGTTTTTGGTCCGAATAGACTGTGGCCAAACCAGTGATGCTTTTTGTATAGCTTGGGTCTAGCTGTAATGATTTTTGATAAGCGATTGCAGCATAACCATAGTTGCCGCTCTTTTGATAGTGGCGACCAATTTCGTAATATTGGTCAGGTCGATCAGCTTTTATTAAATCGGCTTCTGTTGTTGCTGTAACCTTCTGTTTTGCAAGGAAATTCTCATTCAGCGATGCGTTTTTATTCACAGATGTACAGCCAATCAAACAACCAGCAGCTAATAAAGACATTAATAATTCAGATTTATTTTTCATGATTATCACCTTTTAATATCAATCATATTAATCAAGAGAAAGCTGCTTTCAATTGCATCAGTGACGGCACCAGCAATACAATAAATATGGCGGGCATTAGGCAAAATAGCAGTGGGAATAACAGTTTTAGCGCGATTTTAGAGGCAGTTTCTTCTGCTTTTTGTCTGCGTTTAGTCCGCGCAGTATCTGCATGTATACGCAGCGCGTCGCCAATGCTAGTGCCAAAGCGCTCAGATTGAATCACCATCGTCGCTAAACCATCAATTTCCTCAACGCCAGTTCGCAACGCTAGATTTCTTAAAGCGCGCTCCCTGGTAAATCCTGAGCGCACTTCCATCAATAATAGCTCTAACTCTTGGCTGAGTATTTCAGACTTAAGCTTAATTTCGGACGCCACTTTAGCTAATGCTTGGTCAAAACTTAAGCCTGCTTCCATACATATAATCAGTAAATCCGTTGCATCTGGTAAGGTTTCTACAATCTCTTGCTGACGTTTTTTGACAACTTTGAATAAAACAATATTGGGTAAATAATAGCCAAGCGCAGCCAGTAAAATCAATACAAACAATACCCCTGAGGCATTTTCAGCTTGAATGGATTTATCTAAAAAAAAGTAAGCAACGATAGGGAAACTAATAGTCAATAAAGACTTAATTCCAAAATAAAGCTTAGGGGCTTCGCTACTTCGCCAACCAGCATTAACAAATTTTAATTGTAGTGGAGATTTATCCCAGCCTTCGCTAGGCAACGCTAGTCGGCTAATAGGGTCTACTACTTTTACCAGTGTGCTGACTAGCTCTGAGTTGCTAGTGCTAGATTCATCGTTTAATGAATAGCTACTCGCTCTTTTTCGTGCAGGGTTAACATTAAATTTGTTCATCAACAATAGCAGTATTAAAAATACGCTAATGAATAAAAGTAATAAAAAAACGATTTCTTGTGTGGTCATGAGAATCACCTACATTTTTATATTAATAATGCTGCGCATCCAAACAAAGCCAATCAACATCATCACAGCGCCTACTTTTAAGCTATCTATGCCAGCTGGGCTATTAAACATCAACGGCCCGTAGTTAGGATTCAGCGCGCTCATTATCATTAACATGATGATTGGCATAGCCCCTAGTACTTTTGCAGACAGCCTACCCTCTGCTGTCATTACGCCAATTTGGCGACGTAATTTAAATCGCTCACGAATAACATTACTGATATTGCCTAAGATCTCCGCCAAATTACCGCCCGTCTCTCTTTGTATAAGCACAGCAACTACAAAGAACTTCAAGTCGGTAAGAGGGACCCTTTCCGCAAGATTTTGCATGGCTTCATTGATATTAATGCCAAGGTTATTTTCTTCCATGGTCATTCTAAATTCGGTGGCAATTGGGTCTGCAAGCTCCTCTCCAACCAAAGTAAAGGCGCTGCTAAACGCATGGCCGGCTCTTAAGGAGCGACAAATGGTGTCGATGGCTTCTGGTAACTGTTCTTCAAATTTATCTAAACGTTTCTTTTTAGAGCGCATCACGTAAAGCAATGGCAAAAGTGTTGCAAGTAGCGCAAGCATCGCTACAACGGCTAGATTAAAATTAAGAATTAAGCCGATGACTCCTGCTACCAATGCACTTAAAGCGGTCAATTTAAAAAACCTAGCGATTGTCCATAATTCACCTGAATGTAAAAGTAAGGCATCTAATTTTTTTGCTAATGAGAGCTTAAATAAAAACCGATACAATGGATTTTTACGCTCCATATAACGGCTTTTAAGGATACCGTGATAAGCACTTCTATCTAAATCGTGGCTGGTGATATGTTCAATGCGTTTTTTTAAACGAGTTGACTCAGCACCATAATGCCCGACCCACCAATAATAAAAGGCTTCTAAGGCAAAAAAAGCGGCGATAAAAACGAAAACAGTAAATATAATAAATTTGCTATCCATATCAACCTAACTATCACACCTCATAGCGCACTGCAGGGTCAAACATGCTTTCAGGCAACCCTACACCAAACGCTTTTAGGCGTTTATTAAAATGTGGGACTAAGCCGGTGGCATAGTAATGCCCTTTTATTTTGCCACCATCTCCAACACCCGTTTGTTTAAAACCAAATATTTCTTGCATGGTGATGGTTTCACCTTCCATGCCAGTAATTTCTTGTATGCTCACTACTTTTCTTGAGCCGTCAGTCAATCTAGAAACCTGAATAATCATATTAATAGCAGAAGCAATTTGCTGACGTACTGCATGCATGGTTAAGGTGGCGCCAGACATCGACACCATATTTTCCATTCGTGCAATGGCATCTCTTGGCGTATTGGCGTGTATCGTTGCAAATGAACCTTCGTGACCAGTGTTCATCGCCTGTAGCATATCCAACGTTTCTGGCCCCCTCACTTCGCCTAAAATAATTCTATCCGGGCGCATACGTAAAGCGTTTCTAACCAACGCACGCTGAGTGACCTCACCTTTTTCTTCAATGTTAGGTGGTCGAGTTTCTAGTCTCACGATATGTGGCTGTCGCATTTGAAGTTCCGCAGCATCTTCAATCGTCACAATGCGCTCATCTTCAGGAATAAACCCTGAAATTAAATTCAGTAAAGTCGTTTTTCCGCTACCTGTGCCGCCTGAAATAACCGTATTGATTTTTGATTTAGCCACCGCGCTGATAAGGTTGGCCATTTCAATGGTAATGCTATTCAGCCTTAGTAAATCATTGACCATCAAAGGGTTTACTGAAAACCGACGTATTGAAACTACTGGGCCATCTAGGGCAAGAGGCGGAATGATGGCGTTCACGCGTGAGCCGTCTGCAAGTCTTGCATCTACCATCGGGCTGGATTCATCGATGCGGCGCCCTACTCTGGAGACGATGCGCTCAATGATATTTAGCAAATGATCATTGTCTTGAAACTCGACCGTAGTCAGTTCTAGCTTACCTTTGCGTTCTATATAGACTTGCTTGTGGCCATTAATCAGTATGTCTGAAATACTTTGATCCAGTAGCAGTGGCTCTAAAGGTCCCAATCCAAACATTTCATGTTCAATATCTTGGGCTAAATTCTTGCGCTCAAATTGATTAAGTGCAATTTTCTCTTCATCTACAATGACTGCAACCAAATCATTAATTTCTTTTTTAACCTGTAGTTGTGAGTAATCTTTCAAACGCTCAAGATTAATACGCTCTAACACAGAGCTATGAATATGCTTTTTAAGCTCAGAATAACTGTTTTTACTCAGCACATTGTCTGTACCGGTGAATTTTCTAAGTTCTTCAACATTCCCTAATCGTTCTCTTAATGACATTTTTAGCCTACTCTTTCTTATGAGTTACCAAATAATTTTGCCATCAACCCTTTTTCTTTAATTTGGGTTTTGGTAATATTTTCTGCAATTTTTACCAGTACTTTACTCACAGCATTGTTTTTAGATAACTGATAAACGCTCACACCTTGGTTCACCGAATCACTTACTGCCATATATTCATTTGGCACCGTGATTAAATTATCTACACTAATTGCACCACTTAAATCACTTAATTTTATTTTGCTGGCTTTGTCATACCGGTTCACAATCATTTGCACTTTATTTTGGCTATAGCCCAGAGATTTAAATACATTCAGCAAATTTCTAGCATCTCTGATATAGGGCAGCACCAGCTGCATCACCGCAAAAATAGTATCGCTCAAGTCCAACCCTTTTACCGTCAAAGCGTCTATCTGTCTGCCTACGTCCAAAATAATGTAATCATAATTATTTCTAGCCATCCGAATAATCGTATCTAAATGCTCCGGTTTAATATCCGCAGCACTATCAGGGCTCTCTGCTGCTGCCAAAATCTTATAATTCCGCGTCACTGTAATTAAAGACGACTCTAAAAAAGCGAAATCTAAGCGGTTCATTTGGTTACACACATCGGCCAATGTCATGCCAGGTTTTTTATCAGTCACATACATCGAGGCGTCGCCAAAATACTGATTAATATCAATTAACAACACATTTTTTTTGAATAACGTGGCTAATATATAACCGAGGTTAGTCGCGATAAAAGTAGCGCCACTTCCTCCTTTACACGAAATCACACTAATCACTTTAGATTGTTGATTCGCATTGCTAAGTTGCTTTGTCTGGTGTCGATCCAGCGCTTGCACTAGACTCTGTTCCGACAAAGGCAATGTGATGACTTCTGAAAAACCTGAGCGAATTGCCTTTAATAAAAGCTCAGTAGAGTTATCTTCTGACATCATCATAAATGCCATGTTTTTATACTGTGCGTTAAAGCGTGCTGCTAATTCAAACTCATGGTGCTTGCCATCGCTTACATCCAAAATCACCACATCAGGTATTTCGTTGGCAATACGCTGTGAAGCATTTAGCAAATTGCTACGAATTACTAATAAATTTATGTTCTTGTGCTTAATACTTTCATATTGAGCAACACTTTCTAGCAATTTATTATTTTCACTTATTATTAAAGCTTTCATAATCCGTCCAAATTAAAATTCGCCCAAACTAAAACTCAAGCGCACGTAGGGTTTAACGTACTATCTAAACTCTCGCGCGGTAGTGTCGTTGCAAAATTAGGAATGTTGACAGTAACACCAACAATCGTTGTGCTTAAGCCAGTCAAACCAACGGTTACGGTTTGACAATTACCCTGTCCACACCCAGCAGGTAAATAATTAATATTCACATTTTGTGCAGTCAGGTTAGGAAAGCGTGCCGCCATTTCACTGACTATGCCGCCAGCACCAACATTGCATACGACCGCTAGCCTAGCGCCACGGCGTGTGATTTCGCTAGCAGCGTTCATTAGATACATGTAACGGATTGCTTCCATCACCATAAAAATAGTCAGTAAAAATAAGGCAGATACCAGTGTAAACTCAACGGTATAAACCCCCTTATTCCTTTGTCTAATGAGATGTTTCATTGTTGAATCTGCCGCATGGTGACACTAATGGTGCCTAAGTCTTTGCTGACACCTAAAACGTTCGTTACGAAACTGGTGCTATAGTTGCTCACTAAAACCCGTACATAAGTGATATTGCCCTGGGGCGCTGGGTAATCAATAGTAATGTTTGACAGGGTTAAACCACTCACAAGCGCATTGTTACCGCATGCAGCTATGCTGCCGCATAAGGCCAGGTTTCTTGCATTATTTACAGCCGTTGTGTAATTTGCGTCAGCCGCGTACGCAGTAGCAGGTGGCCTGACTACACCGGCGATATAACGCACCGCATCGCGTGTACTTTTGGTGAGCGTGTCATATTGAAAAAGTACTCGACCAAAATCAATCACACCAAATGCGAGTATAAGCAAAATTGGTAGTATTAAAACGAACTCAATGGCAGCCAAACCAGATTGCCATTTGTTTTTACAATATTGAATAAGGTTAAGTTGCATCATTGCACCAATGCCGATACTTTTGGGCCTGCGCCGTTAGATGGACCGGCAAATTCAAACGATTTACATGGGCCAGCGTTATTGGCATCCCCTAAATACTCTAAATACATTCTCGTAGAAGGTGGCCCTGATGTGCTCATGGGATGCAACAAGAATACACACGCCCAGCGCTGAAAGGTTTGCGTAGCACAATTAATCACAGGGGCAACAGCCACCCGCCTATTCGAGCCTTGGGCTGCTAATTCGGCAGAGCTAAGAATCGTAGGGTTGCCACTAATCGTAATGCCACTTACCCCTTGATAGGCCGCATTCACTGGCCGTCTATTCGCCACAAAATCAGAGTAAGCATTAAATTTTGATGGCCAATTAGTTGGGAAATAAGCATAACCACTGTAATCAGGCACGCTATCATTAGGTGTGCCACCAGCGCGTATGCCGAAACGCGTGTTGTAATGCCTGTCTGCAGAGGAAACAACGCCATAGCCAGCAATCGGTAAATTGGGGTTGGTTGAGCTAATTGAGCAGGTATTAGCACCACTCAATAGCGCATTTAGTTCACTTGCGCCACCTGCCGGCGGATTAAAATCTATCCATCTAAAAAATCCCGTTTCACCGCCTGCGGCAGATTGCACGCCTTCCAACCAAGTGCCTGGCGGCGTACCTGGCGGTGCATCACATAATCCGACAGGTAATGCACAAGTACTTTGCCCTGGCACATTGGTGGCAACTGCGGTGGCCGGAATGGTGTGATTGTTAATGCCGACTAAATGAATGAACCATGTTGGAACATCAGGCTGGCTTACGTTGCAGCGGACGAAACCAGCATTAGCAGGCGCTGAGCCAGCTGCAACATAGCCCCCATTCGCCGTGGTAGAAAATTGAACCGTGGTGCCTGCCACAGCCCCTTGTTGAAAATACACATTATTTTTTGCCGCTAAATTCAACCCCGCTGTATTTGCACGGGTAAACTGAGTAGCCGTGCCATCCAACTCATAGGCTGCGGCCAATGCACAGGCGTCTGCCGAATTTTGTAGCTCAGACTTAACAACAAAAAACTTGCCTATATCTAAGGCGAGACCCATGGTTGCGATTAATATGGGCAACATAATTAAAAAGAAAATCAACATCGCACCTTGTTGGCGTGATGTATGAGTAAGCTCTTTTTTGGTTAAGTGGTTCATCTCAGCCTCTTTTACTACTGCCCACCACTGCCACCACCATTGTTGGTACCCACCCCAATATTAAATACATTCTCAGTTGGCTTGGGTTCAGCAAATGATTTTTGATAATTATTAATGGCATCCCGCGCTGCGCGACCATCTAGGCCTGATACAGGGTCAGGGTTACTGCCCGCATCGGGGTTAATGATTTGTGCCTTTAAAGTGGCGCGGGTAGCGTGACCAAACTCGGCCTCATATCTCGGGGCTGGCTCAACACAAGCGGTTAATAGCCCTGCTAGTGTGATTACGGTTGTTATATGTATTGTCTTCATTTTATTGTCCTATCTCACGTCAAAGCCTGTGTCATCTGCTTGTGCAGGGGCATCAGGTTTAATTGCTTCTAAATTTTGATCTGGAACCACAGGCGGTGGCGCATCGGGTGGCAAGGCACCTTCCATTTTGCCATTTAAGAATAAATCGCTACGGCTTGGGTCAACATAACGATCTGTTGGTAAGCGCACCGCACCTATATTTGGCAATGGTTTGACTAGATGTGGTGTCACCACAAAAATAAGCTCGGTCTTGTCTTTTTGAAAATCTGTGCTACGGAATAGTGCACCTAGTATTGGTATCTCACCCAATATAGGGAATGCTTTAATGTTGGTAGTGGTATTGTTTTTAATTAAACCGCCAATGGCAAAACTTTGCCCATCCATTAACTGTACGGTAGTTGACGCTCTACGAGTGGTGAATGAGGGCAAAATTGCGGTGCCGCTAACGCCTGTTGCGGTAATACCGACCCCTTCTCTGTTCAGCTCAGACACCTCAGGTGCAACTCTTAAATTGATTCTGCCACCCGCCAATACAGTTGGCGTAAATTTAACACCCACACCAAACTCTTTTTCTTCAAGGGTAACAGTTGGGATGCCATTATTGTTATTTTGTGCAACAGGAATAAAAATGGTGCCACCTGCCAAAAAGCTACCTTCCTGACCGCTAATGGCCATGATAGAAGGCTCGGCTAAAATTTTAATCAAACCGTCTCTTTTCTCCGCATCAAGTATAAAGTTTTTGTCTGCACTTTTAAAACCACTGATTGCGCCGCCAGTAGCGCTGCCTGCTGTACTTAAAAAGTCAGTAAGAAGTCGATACGTCCAGCTTCCGCTAGTTTGGCTAAAGCTCAAGCTAGCGCCCAATTTATCCAACAAAGTTTTAGAAACTTCTGCCACTTTTACTTCTAGCATCACTTGCTGCTGAGAACCCACACTTAACAAGTTGATCACTCGGGGTGATCGTGCAGCTGTGCCCTGTGCGCTTTGTCCCGCTTGGCCTTGATTAAAACTCACTACAGTTGCACCTTGGCTGCCTGATGCGGAGTTTGTTCCAAACTCTTGTGCAGACTTAGCAGCCTGCCTTCTGACATAAGCATGAGCAATTTCTTCTACGCGGTTTGCAGTGATCGCATCTTCCACAGTGCCAGACAAAATGAGCGAATCGGCTGCAGCGCTGACTTGAATGTTTTTTTCATCTGGCATCAGTGCGGTTAGTGTTTCTCGTAGTGCGTCGGGATCCATATTGACTGTTACATCGATCACGGTGCAAGTGCCTTGGGCGCTGCGAATAATCATATTGGTGGTGCCAATATTAACGCCTAATAAATACAAAGTTTTTGGTGAAATTAACTTGGCTTGAACCACGTCTGGGTTGCCAATGCTACGACTGGCGAGTGGTTCTGGTAACTTAATCAGCGTAGATTTACCTACTGGAATGATGAGTTTAGCTGGACTGGATATCGGCCCGACACAGTCAGCCTCTTTACCATTGCCAATTGGTTCTTGTATCACAATTGGTGTGGCAGTATTGGAAGGTTGTTTACGCGCTGCCAAGGCCGAGTTACTCAACAAGGCAACACCAATAAGCAAGACGGTTAATTGTAGCGGCTTGTTGGCTTTAGCGATTACTTTGTGCTGATTGATCCATTTTGGCTTGAACATTTTTATTAACCTCTCGGGAGACTTGTTTTTATAATTGGTTTACATAGTTTTAAAAAGTAAGTTGTTTTGCTCGGTTAAAAACACTCTGCAGATTCTGTTAAGCCGGTAATTACTTTGGTGCATTGCTTGCGAATCACAGGCGCTGCTTTTGCGGCTACTAATACTTTTTTTACAATTACTTTGGGCGGCGCTTCTGCTGTTATGGGTGCTTCAGGCAAAGGGTCTTCAAACTCTAACAACGAGTTTTTAGTTACCCCTTCTGTTTTAGCATTCAGCACATCGGCTTGATTACGCAACACCAGTGACAAATCGCCAATGCTGCGCGCCAAGTCAATCATTTCTGCTTGTTCGGGTGATACTTCTAAGGTGACGGCATTCACCACTTTTGGAGTAGTTTCATCACGGCCAGCTTCTTGTGCCACTGCCAACACTAAAATATGCTCTAGTACGATTTTTGAGATATCTTTGCTGTTTTTATTATTGCCACTGCCTTCTTCTTTTTGCGTATTGACAATAATGTCGACAAAGTTACCTGGTAACGCAAAGCCTGCCACACCCACCACATCGTTTACGCGCACGGTAATTGCACGTTTGCCTTCCGCAATCACTGCGGATAGGCCACCCAATGAGCCTTCTGGTGCAAGTTTGGTCGCCAATACAGGCTCACCCACTTGCAAGGCAGATTTAGTGACACGGCCATCAAGCTTACTAAGTTCAGAAAAGGATTCCGGCGGCATAATATTGGCAGGCCAACTCACCAATTTGAACATATTGCTGGTAAGTTTCTGACCCATATTGATTTCTTGCGTGGCTACGGCGACTTGGTTTACTTGCGTAGAACGCTGCTGCAACCATTTTGCTGCAATAAAGACTGCACCAATGGCGGCGGCCAAAGCGATTAAAAACATGACGACCCCACGATATTTATTCATTTTTATTGCCTCTTATGTGTTAATACTTCAAAAAATCGACTACTCTAAAAATCGATTCCCGGTTGTTTCTAAATACACAGCAATGCCTGTACCGACTGCAATCGCTAAGGCGTACGGCATGCGCCCTGCACTATTTTTCATTACATAGTCATCTACAACGTTTACGCCACTGGTTGTTTTAATGTACAAACCTGTTAGCATTAAGCGCACATTTTGGCTTAAGTGCTTAAATCGGCCTTTGAGTATGATGAAACCTATTGCCATCACACCACCCGACAAAAACACACAAACCACTGCTTTAATGATGAGCGGGTAACCCAAAAATCCGCCCACCGCCATCATTAACTTAACATCACCTGCTGCCATACCGCGCAACACATACAGCGGAACAAAACAGGCAAAAGCCACTGCTACTCCCGCTAACCAGTTGATTCCGCCTGCCCCTTCTATGGCCATGCTTTGGCAAATAAAACTGGCAATTAATCCAAACACCACAATACTATTGGGAATTTTGCGTGTGCTTGAATCAGTCATTACTGCCAGTACTAACATCCAAAACAAACCTAGCATTAATGGATTTTTAAGTAGTTCTAACCACACGGTGTTTTCCTTTATTTTTTTAACCTAACTTTAAACACTGACTTACTGGCACTCTGCTTTGAGTTAAAAGCACCCTGTTGAAGAGGCGCTTTTAACGTCAGGGCAATTAACTTATGGCCCAGGTGTAGGGTCAATAGCAGCTAAAATTTCTGTTAACTTGGCTTGCAATGCTGTCCCATAAGTAGAAAACAACACTGTGAGTCCTGCGACTAGCAAAGCCGCGGCAATCACATACTCAATGGCGGTGAGGCCGTCTTCGTCTTTCATAAAGTTAACTATTGCATTCATGGTGCTCTCCTTAAAAATAAATAATAAAAATTAACTGCAGCAATACAACAACATTGATTGAACATTCGTTTTTGGTTCTAATGTCATACAAGCAGTGAATAAAAAAATTTGCATGAGCATGTAGGATTAATCCTACTCTTGCTATTGTAAGAAATGCACCTACCCAAACGGGTCTTAAATGGGGAATTAGCTGTAATTAGCCTGAAAAAACATAGCCCATATGGGCTAGTGATGCTTTTTTAGCTAATTTTCGCTAGACTTTTTTCTGAAAACAATGGCTATTTTTGTATGTGTCAATAGTATATTTTCAGCGAGTGAATGAACTTAGTTAAATCAACTGCCTGTGCGAACTGGAGGAGATGCGTTACAAATGTTTTTTGATTAAACTTTTTTGATTAGACTATCGACACTTAACTTGCCTGCTCCACTAAACAACAAGGGCAATAGCATAATCAACAGTAAAACTGGCAATTTGTAGTTACCAAAGCCATCACCAGCCTTATCTGTAATACGATAGCCAGTGAGTAATTCTGATAACGTATTCCACTCTGCGGGCCAATGCACTGTGGCAATGGCAACGATAGTAAGAATGATTAAAGCTAAAGAAAAGAAACGTGTGGCCACGCCCAGTACAAGCGCAAATGCGCCAATAATCTCAACATAAGTCGCCATGCTCCAGCTAATATCAGGTGGCAGTAGATTAAATGGAAATGGGAAACTGATGTCGGCAAACCAATTACTGCCATGCAACTTTTCGAATCCTGCTTCACCAAACTCCCAAGCCAGAATCAGCCTTAGCAACAATTGAGGCAACCACTCTCCAATGCGATTAAGTTGGCTACAGACTAATTGGTATAGGTTTGTGAAGTAAGAAAATGAAAACATGCGTGACTCCCTAATCGTTATGTAACAGTTAGTCGCAACCACGCTGAAAGCCTTACATGGCTTTAGTTTTTAGCATGGCTTTATCTTTTAGTACGGCTTTTGTGTTGGCTTGATATTTATAGTACAGCCGAATACCAAATAGTATTATTAATGCTATCGCGTAATATATAGGATCAGTTAAATCCTTTTTAACCAACATCAAAAAGTGTACCACTGCCAATATAGCAATTATATAAACCAGTTGATGTAGTTTTTTCCAATTGGCTTTAAGCCGCTTAATCATATAGCTGTTGGAAGTGACGGCTAATGGAATTGCTAGTAAGAATGCGGCCAAACCAACTAATATGCGCGGGTGCTTGGTCACATCAACAAATAGTTCATCCCACAAAAAGTTGAAGTCTAGCCAAATGTATGTGATGACGTGCAAGCAAGCATAGAAAAACATGAATAAACCAAGCATCCTGCGTAATTGAATTTGCCATACCTGCCCTGTCAGCAAGCGAATCGGTGTCATGCTTAAGGTGATGAGCAGGAAGACTAAAGCCCAAGTGCCAGTAGAGTGCTCCACAAACTCTACGGGGTTCGCGCCTAAATCATCGTTAACCCCCAGCCAAATCAAGCGTGCTAACGGCAATAGTGCCAGCAACCACACCAAGGCTTTGATGTAAGCAATTTGCTGTTTATTCACTTGGTTTACCAAAGGCTAAAAATTGTTGAATAAATCCATACCGGCGTACATCTGCCCTACTTGCTCGGTATAGCCATTAAACATTTTAGTTTTAATACGTGCGCCGAATAGACCTGCGCCTATTACCTTTTCAGATGATTGCGTCCAGCGTGGATGATCAACTTTGGGGTTAACGTTGGCATAAAAGCCATATTCATTTGGCCCGGCCTTAACCCAAGTGGTGAGTGGCATTTTTTCTACAAAGCGGATTTTTACAATGGATTTTCCGCCCTTAAAGCCATACTTCCATGGTGCTACTAAACGCACGGGGGCGCCATTCTGGTTTTGTAATAGTTCGCCATATAGACCTACCGCCAGCAAAGTGAGTGGGTTATTCGCTTCATCCATACGCAGGCCTTCGATGTAGGGCCAATCAAGTATCGGCGAGCGCACACCAGGCATCGTCTTTGGATCGTTGGCTGAAGTAAACTCGATAAACTTAGCATTGCCAGTGGGCTCTGCCCATTTAACCAAGCTTGCTAAGGGTAGCCCTACCCAGGGAACCACCATTGACCAAGCTTCAACACAGCGATGACGGTAAATGCGTTCTTCAAGCGGCGCAAGCTTCATCAGTTCTTCAATACTGATGGTTTTGGCCTTTTTAACTTCACCTTCAATGCTGATCGTCCAAGGCCGTGGCTTAAATTGTGAGGAGTATCTCGCAGGGTCTGATTTATCAGTGCCAAACTCATAATAATTATTATAGGTAGTGATATCTTCGTATTTGGTGAGCTTTTCACCGGTGCCGTATGCGGTTTTGCGGTAGCCAGTGATTTTTTTTCGTGTGCCCGCAGTTGCAGCGACTTGTTCTGCTTTTGTAGTTGCATTTGCACGCCCTAGCAAGCGACCATCTCCTTCGGTAGCGCCACCAGCAATGGTTGCGGCACGAGCCTTTGCAGACAAAAGCAACGCTGAGCCTGTAATCAAGCCAAAGCCAGCCGCTTTAATAAAGTCTCGTCGATTATCGAATACTTCGCGCGTAGTGATTTCTGAAGCTTGTATATTGCTGGGGTTAATTGCTGATTTGTTAATAATAATCATATGGTTGCCTTATTGTATATACCTTAAAACAAGTTAAACCTACCCAACTTAGTCGAGCATTTATAACAAACCTTACAATCTATTCCCCAGTTATTTAAGGTTTTTAAGTGATCCTTCAATTTCTGCAGCCAATTCAGTTTCACCTATGCTTTTTGCCATAGAGGAGGCCTCTGCTAACATCGTTTTTGCCTTGGCGCTATCGCCAGTTGCAGCTTTAGTGCGCGCCAACCCATAGTTTGCTAAGGTTTCATAATATGCACTGCCATTATTTTTACTAAATTTAAGCAATTTATTATAGGTATTTTCAGCGGCAGGGTAATCTTTAGCAGCCTCGTACACTTGCCCCAAAGCCACGCTGGCATTGGCGAATTGCTCACGTGTGCCGGATCTATCATGCATCAGGGTAGCTTTTAATTGATATTCAATGGCTTCATTGTTTTTACCTAATCCATTATAGGTAGCTGCCAAGCGCTCAAAATCTTCAGCACGTTCATTGTCATTCATCGCTAGTTTACTAGCCGCCGTATAACAGGCTAATGCTGCATTTAAATCTTTATTTAATGCGTGTGTTTCGCCAATTAAATTCAAGTTGACGCGTTTAAACTGATCTAATTTTTCAGCTTCAGACATTTTAAAGCTGGTCTCAAAACTGGTAATAGCCTCTGAAAATTTGTGATTCTTCTTATGTAAATTACCAATAAAGATATGCGATAAAATCTTCTCAAAGCCAGGCTGCGATTTCTTCTCAGCCATTTCAAGTACTTTTAAGGCTTCATCATACTTGCCTTGTGCGCTTAATGCCCTGCCCTTGCACAATAAACCATCACGGTTATTACTTTGCAGCTTTAAAATTTCCTCTGCACTTGATAGCGCAGTGTTGATATCAGCTTTATTAATCGCAGCATTGCATGCCGAAATTTTATCATTAAGTGCATCTGCGTTTACATTAAAACTAATTGTAAACAATGAGATAAAAACTAAAGTTAAAGTGTTTTGTCTTGTATTTTTAAATTGCATAATAAGCCTAATTGAGAAAAGAGAGTTTTGGGTTTGTTATCATGTTGTGACGCTATTGTAATGGGTTTAGTTGCTTAGCCGGCTTGCTGACTGTTTAATAAAGCCTGTAAACCTGCCTCATCAATAATCGTTACATTCAAGCTTTGAGCTTTTTCTAGTTTACTGCCTGCGTCTGCGCCTGCCACTACAAAGTCTGTTTTCTTAGAAACACTGCCACTCACCTTGCCGCCAGCCGCTTCAATCAAAGCTTGCGCAGCATCGCGGCTTAAATTGGGTAACGTGCCTGTAAGTACCAATGTTTTACCTAATAGCACGCCTGTGGCAAATTGTTTACCCGCAGTTTCAGGCCAATGCACACCTAAGGCCTGCATGGATTGAATCACATCACGATTATGCGGTTCGGACAAAAACTGCAAAATAGACTCTGCCACAATTGGCCCGACATCATTTACTTGTAACAATGCCTCGAGGTCTGCATCCAGCAAAGCTTGCAGGCTACCAAAATGTGCAGCCAGGTCTTTTGCCGTGGCTTCGCCGACATTGCGTATACCAAGCCCATATATAAAGCGCGCCAAAGTGGTTTTTTTACTTTGGTTTAACGCATCGACAACATTTTGTGCTGACTTCTGTGCCATGCGCTCCAGATTGCCCAGCGTAGACACCTCTAGTTTGTAAATGTCGTCTAGGTGATGCACCAAATTTGCTTCAACTAGTTGATCTGCCAGCTTTTCGCCCAAGCCTTCAATATCTAAAGCGCGGCGGCTAGCGAAATGCGTGATAGCCTGTTTGCGTTGAGCTGGGCAATACAAGCCGCCAGTGCAGCGCGCCACCGCCTCATCTGCAGGTCGCTCTATATGCGAGCCACATTGCGGGCACACTGTAGGCATACTGAAACACCTTGCATTGACCGGCCTTTGGGCTAGTACGACAGAAACCACTTCAGGGATAACATCCCCTGCCCGCCTTACAATCACGGTGTCGCCTATGCGGATATCTTTACGTTTAAGCTCATCTTCATTATGCAAGGTGGCATTGGTTACATTAACACCCCCTACAAATACACTTTTTAAGCGCGCTACCGGTGTAATGGCCCCGGTACGACCCACTTGCACTGTAATGTCTTCTACAACGGTTTGTGCTTCCTCAGCGGGGTATTTATGGGCGATTGCAAATCTTGGCGCACGAGATACGAAACCCAACTCATTTTGCTGGGAAAAACTATTCACTTTGTAGACCACGCCATCGATATCAAACGGCAAACTGGTGCGGGCAGCGCCAATCTGCTGGTAGTATTCTCGCAAACCTTGCGCGCCGCTTTTGACAGCGCGTAAATCACTCACCGGGAAGTTTAGTTCTGCCAGATAGTCCATGGCATCTGCATGCGATTGCAAAGCTGGCGTGCCGACACTCTCTGGCGCCATTCTTAATTCCCCTAGGCCATAAGCAAAAAAGTGTAGTGGTCGATTGGCAGTAATCGCTGGGTCTAATTGTCGTAAACTACCCGCGGCTGCATTACGCGGGTTAGCGAATAACTTACCTCCCTGCGCCTCTTGTGTCTTATTCAAGCGCTCAAAATCGCGTTTAAGCATCAGCACTTCACCTCGCACTTCTAGCAACTGCGGCGGATTCAAAGTATTCAGTCGCTTGGGAATTGCTCGAATGGTGCGTAAATTATGGGTGACGTTCTCGCCGGTATAGCCGTCGCCACGCGTAGCGCCTTGTACAAAAAGCCCATTTTCATAAGTGAGCGTAACTGCCAAGCCATCAAATTTCGGCTCCACTGCATATTCAACGCTTTGAATACCCAAACCATCACGAACACGTTTATCAAATGCAAGCAACTCACCCTCGCCAAACGCATTGTTAAGTGACAACATGGCTTGTCGGTGCTTCACGCTTTCAAACGCGCCGACGGTCGCTCCGCCTACACGCTGCGTGGGAGAATCAGGGGTAATTAGTTGTGGGAACTGGGCTTCCAGGTCGACTAATTGACGATATAAGCCATCATATTCGTTATCGGAGACGGTGGGGGCATCCAGCACGTAATAATGATAATCATGCTGGGCGATTTCTGCCTTTAGTTTGACAATTTGTTGCTGTGCCGCTTCTGTATCAAGCATGAATATAAGCAACCATTTTCATTAGCGGCAGTGGAAATACTAGTTGAAAAGGCGCATGCTGCTTGGGCTACCAGGCATAATGCCCCGTGCGACCATCGTGGCATGAATCACTCTAAGCTGTTGCCTGATTTTCTCTAATTGCAAATCACCCAGTGGCTTCTGGTTATCGTCTACTAAGACTGCACCCAAGCTAGTGGCCATTTTTTGTGCCATTGCGATCATTTGGTTAAATACCTGTTCACTGCTACTGACTTTAGGAATCTCAATTTGCAGGGTGATGCTTTTAAGGACATTGCTGCGCAAGCTCTCTGTGGTAAAAGGAATGTTGTTACTATCTATAGCCGTAAATAAAACTTGATCATTGGCGTAAAGATAAAACTTGCCATCGTCTTTTAACTGCATGCCATTAGCCTCGGCCAAGCCTTTAAACTTGGTGCCATGAATCGGAATATCGCCTTGTGCAATATGTGCACTAATCATCTGATCCACTTCAATACAAAACTGGTCTAATTCCAATGCGCGCTGCATGGAATCGCCACTGCCTTGCCATTCCACGTGGGCATTGACTTCCAAGCCTGCGTCTTCTACTGCAAACTGGAATTTGTTCAGCACGTTTTTCGCAACCGGGCCGCCACGGTCGGCAAGTTGTAAACTGCAAGCCACTTGCTTGAAGCCCTCAACTGTATTTTCATCCAGCACATGCCACTTACCTTGCTCATCTAGTCCATGTAGTGTGCTGGGCAGGCTGATATGCGCAAGCACTTCTTTTAAGGAGTTTAAATCTTGGCTAAGAATGTTTTTACTGCCATATAAAATGGCCGTTAAATCAATTTGCGGATGCGCAGATTCTGGCAGGTTAACTTGTGCGGCTTGTATTTTTTCGTGCAGCACCGCTTTAATAATAGGTTCGGTAATTGAAGGCTCGGTATATGTTGGCTTATCAACTTGTGATACTTTAACTTGTGACGCTAGAATTTGTGCTTCTACGTAATTTTGAGCCTGAGGTGGTGGAGCGTGTTCATCAACATGCATCACTTCATCAATATGCATCTCGCCAGGGATGGTTTTTTGTTGGAAATGCTTAGACTTTTGAGCGACTTCAGCCATTTCTTTATCAATAAGATAAGCATCGGTATCGATATGAAAATCGTCAGCCAGCACATCTTTTTGCGGCACAATAAAATCACTCGTCACTTCTTTGCGCAGCTTTTTCTCTTGCAACCAGTTGTAGATTACCACGCCGCCAATAATAAAGGCGCCCAGTATAATTAATGCTAACTGTAAATCTGACATATTAATATTCTACTTCTAAAAGTATTCTTGTTTTGATATTAAAAGGTTAACTTTTAATTTGTTTGTCTCAAAAGCTTGCTATGCGCTAGGGCTGTAATTCTAATGCCGCTTCAATATCTACGTCCACTATACGTGAAACACCAGATTCCTGCATGGTAACACCGATGAGTTGCTGCGCCATTTCCATGGTGATTTTATTGTGGCTCACAAACAAAAACTGCGTTTTTTCGCTCATTTTTTTCACCATATGGCAAAAACGTTCCGTATTGCTATCATCCAATGGTGCATCCACTTCGTCCATAAGGCAAAATGGCGCCGGGTTCAGCCTGAATAGCGCAAATACCAAAGCTAAGGCAGTCAACGCCTTTTCACCACCGCTAAGTAATTGAATCGTAGTATTTTTCTTGCCAGGTGGTTGCGCAAACACTTGTAGGCCAGTATCTAAAATCTCGTCACCCAGCAGTTCTA
>JAKFEP010000037.1:0-3704 GCA_036675645.1 Methylotenera sp.
CTTTTTTACAAAAAAAAGGCTGTCTTGCAACAGCCTTTTGTTAATCAGCAAAAAGCTAATTATTTATTCATTACGTACATAGTTACTTCAAAGCCAAAACGCATTTCTGTAGCAGCTGGTGTTGTCCACATGATAATTTCCTTTAAGTAATTTATTAAAATTCGTTGTTAAGTTAAAAGTGCCACAACGTGAAGCGAATTCTGCGCGCTATTGAGAACTAGCAACACTGCAAAGATACCGAATAACCCCTAAGTAAATTCATGATGCCAATCCTTATAAAACTCAGTTTAAACCGTCTTTAATCGACGTGCACGTACTGACTCTGCCAGCGTGCTCAACACTTCTACCGTATCGTCCCAACCCAAACATGCGTCAGTGATTGATTTACCATATTCCAATTGGCAGCCAGGCGTATGTTCCTGACGTCCTTCATTCAGATGCGATTCCAGCATGACGCCCATAATTCTGGTTTCTCCCTGACTAAGCTGCGCCGCGATATCCTGTGCTACACTTTTTTGTAACCTATAGTCTTTTTGGCTATTGGCATGACTGCAATCGACCATCAATCTAGAAGCCAGTCCTGCCGATGCAAGGTTTAAACAAGCTGCATCCACGCTTGCAGCATTGTAATTAGGCGTTTTGCCACCACGCAAAATGATATGGCAATCTTCATTACCATTTGTAGAGAAAATCGCTGCTTTGCCCTCTTTGGTAAAAGATAGAAAATGATGCGGTGTTTCCGCGGTTTTAATCGCATCAATGGCTACAAGTACGTTGCCATCAGTGCCATTTTTAAAGCCTACCGGGCACGATAATCCTGAAGCCAGTTCCCGGTGCACTTGTGATTCCGTGGTGCGTGCGCCGATGGCGCCCCAGCTCACCAGGTCAGCTGTGTATTGCGGCGTAATGGTGTCTAAAAACTCCATCGCCGCCGGCATACCCAGTTCGTTGACATCCAGCAAGAATTTACGTGCGGTCTCTAAGCCCTCGTTAATATCATAGCTGCCATCTAAATGCGGGTCGTTAATCAGGCCTTTCCAGCCCACTGTTGTGCGCGGTTTCTCAAAATAAACGCGCATGACAATCTGTAAATCTGCATCCAACTTTTCCCGCACCTCCAGTAAGCGTTTTGCATACTCAAGCCCAGCTTTGGTATCGTGAATAGAACAAGGCCCAACAATCACCAGCAAACGATCATCTGAGCCATGTAAAATGCGATGAATCGCTGCGCGCGTCTGCAGTATGTTTTGGGTAGAATCTGTGCCTTCTTTTAGGCGACTTAATAAAGCCAAAGGGGTGATCAATGGCTTAATTTCGAGAATGCGCACATCATCTGTTGCAAGCTTCTCATATTGCATTTTTTCTTGCTCTGTCATGTTTTTACAATCTGTTCTAAAACTTCTAAAAATCTTGAATTTTCACTGAATAATCCGACACTTACGCGTAAATAACCCGGCATATCATAGTTAGCAATCGGGCGTACAATAACACCATTTTGTAGCAATTTTTGGTTTACATTAGCTGCGTCTTTTACCGCAAAGCTCACAAAATTCGCCTGTGAAGGGATATATTCTAACCCTAATTTTTGAAAACCTTGCGTTAACTGTGCCATCCCTGCCCGGTTTAATGCATAACTGCGCGCGACAAAATCGTCATCGGCCAAGCTAGCTACCGCTGCCACCTGCGCAATACTATTCACATTAAATGGCTGGCGCACGCGGTTGAGCATATCAGCAACCTCTGCATGCATCAGCCCAAAACCTATACGCAACCCAGCTAAGCCATACGCTTTTGAGAACGTACGTGAAATAATAAGATTATCGAACTCTGCCAACCAGCTGATTGCTTCTGATTTATCTTCTGCGCTTAAATACTCGTCATAAGCCTCATCCAATACTATAAGCACATGCTTGGGAACGCTATAAATAAAGGCTTTCAGAGCATCCTTTTCAAGCAATGTACCTGTCGGATTATTAGGATTGGCAATAAAAATAAGTTTGGTATTTGGTGTAATTGCTTTTAAAAATCCATTTAAATCATGTGCATAATTTTTAGCTGGCACCACCACACCAGTTGCGCCTACGGCTTGCGTGACGAGTGGATATACAGCAAATGCATGTTGCGAGTAAATCGACTCGCAACATGCATTAAGAAAGGCGCGTGCTGCAAGCTCTAAAATGTCGTTTGAGCCATTTCCAAATACAATTTGATTGGGTTTAACATTAAACTTTTTACTCACCGCATCTCGCAGGGCAAAGCTGTTTCCATCCGGGTAGCGTGCAATGTCTGCAATGGCATCCTCAATCGCCATTTGCGCTTTAGGGCTGATACCTAATGGGTTTTCATTTGAAGCTAACTTGACAATGTCAGCTTCAACAAGCCCCATTTCACGTGCAAGCTCGCTAATCGGCTTACCACCTTGGTAGGGCGCAATGGCGCGAATGTAATCAGGGGCGTTGATGTTCATGCAGAAACCTTAATACTTAAACGACAGCGACTGGATAAGAACCAAGCACTTTCAGGAAAGAAGCGCGTTGCTCACAATCGTGCAAGGCGGCTTTGACTTTTTTATCAAGCTGATGACCTTCAATATCCACAAAAAACACGTAGTCCCATAAACCTTGTTTGGATGGACGTGATTCGAACTTGGTCATACTGACACCATGGCGAGCAAGCGGTTCTAACAACTCCACCATCGCACCAGGTTTGTTCTGTGATGTCATTACAATCGATGTTTTATCATGACCAGAAGACGCCACCTCATGTTTACCCAATACTAAAAACCGGGTGGTATTTTTAGCGTCGTCTTCGATATTTTCGGCCAATACATTCAGGTTAAACAATTCAGCCGCACGCTTACTGGCAATGGCTGCTGCAAATGTACCGTCTGTGGAGACCAAGTCATGAATCATTTGTGCGGCAAATGCATTGCTGGTCACAGGCTCGCGCACTGCACGTGGCAATGTTTTATTTAACCACTCATGGCATTGCGACAGCGACTGGCTATGCGAAAAAACATGCTGAATTTTTGTAATATCGGTCTGCTTGGATAATAAGCAATGGTGTATAGGCAGCGTAATTTCGCCACAAACCTTAAGCGTGCTCGCCAGCAATAAATCCAGCGTCAGGCCAATTGCACCTTCAGTCGAGTTTTCCACAGGCACCACGCCATAATCGGCCTGGTCTGCTTCTAAAGTACGGAACACCTCATCAATACTGCCGCACACAACGGCTTGACGACCTAAGCCAAATTGCTTCAACGCGGCTTCTTCGCTGTATGTACCCAGTGGCCCTAAAAATGCAATTGAAAGTTCTTTCTCAAGTGCACGACAATTGGCCATTACACTACGGAAAATATGGCTCACTGCCTCATCAGACAGTGGTCCTTCGTTATGCGCTTGTAAACGCCGCAAAACCTGTGCCTCACGCTCTGGACGATAAATTACACCGTCATCTTTTAAACCACCGATTTTGCGTGCAAGCGCAGCTCGTTCATTGACCAGTTTTAATAACTGCTCGTCAATAGCATCAATTTGGTCACGGTGTTGTTTAAGTTGCTCGCTCATTGGTGGCGATTACTCCTGTTTTTGCCGTAGTTCACGTACATTCATCACGCCTTCAATGGCTTTAATTTTACTCACTGCAGCTTGCGGTGCCGGGCTATCTAAATCTAGCATGGTGTAGGCAATATCGCCACGCGATTT
>JAKFEP010000079.1:0-3689 GCA_036675645.1 Methylotenera sp.
AAGGCTGCGCATATGGCGTGTTTGAAATACATCTTTTACCAAGCCATTGTTTTTGTGCATAAAAAACGTATTACCGTCGCAGGTCACAATACCAGCAGCATCCTGCCCACGATGCTGTAGCACCAGCAAGCCATCGTACAACAGTTGGTTAACTGGGTTTTTACCGACGATGCCGATTACACCACACATATATTTAGGTTCCTCATCCGGTTCTACTATTTAAACATACATTTACTAATCACACATTGTCTAATCATATTGAACATGTTTTGCCACCATTTGCGGTACAAAAGGCAACACGCTTTTCACTAGCGCTTCCAGTGGCGAGCTAAACATGGCATTAGTCCAACGCGCATCTTTGGGCAAACTGGTCAGTCCTGCTAAAAACACCAACACGCACACGATCAACAAACCGCGTGCAAAACCAAACACTGCGCCCACACCGCGATTCAACCAATTTAAACCAATTTTTTTTATCAGGCTTGAGAGCGCAATGATAAGCAAGCTTGCAACTAACAAAACTCCAAAAAAAACAATAATATGTGCAGCTAATATTTTTAAAGCCTCCGATGGAATGTCTGGAGGCAACAGCGGTATAAGCTGTGGAGCATACGTTTTTGCTACATAAATAGCCGCTATCCAACCTGCGATGGCGAGCATCTCGCGCACTGCGCCACGCATCATGCTGACCACGATAGAAATACCAATAATGAATAAAACAGTATAATCAAAGCTGGTCATTGTGTGACTTTTGCTTGCATTATTGGCTCACCACCATGCCCGTGAGGCCAGCGTCTTTAATATTCTCTAAAGCAATTGCCGCTTCGTTCCTATCGTCAAATACTTGTGTGCGCAGACGTATCTTTTTGCCTTTGTCAGTGCTTATTCTTTCGGTTTGTGATTTATAGCCTAAATCAGTTAATTTTGCTTGCAATTGCTTTACATTACCTGCATCTGAAAACACGCCCACTTGGACATAAAACTTGTTTCCGGCTGTTTCTTTTGCTGTTGTGTCCTTTGCAGGGGCTGTGGCTTCAGTATCCGCGCTAGTTGCTATATTCGTTTCTTTCTCAGGTGGGGTTTCGGACTTAGTTGCATCAATCGTTGCTTCTGCGGGCTCAGCAGGTACGATGCTTGAATCAAAATCTGATGGAGCTGGTTGAGATTGTTCATTAGGGAGCGTAATGATGATTTTCTCTGCAGGGGTAATGGCGGCGCGGTCTTTCAGTATCATTGGCAACACAATTATCATCAGCAACACTAACGCAATGGCTCCTACCAAACGGCGGCGCGCACGCTTTTTTAAATTTAACTCTAGGTCGCTCACTGACTCTCTTTGCATGATTTACCTTTTGCTTTGCTTAATATGAGGGCACGCCATTAGTTTACAAGTTTTTACTACGCACATGCGCTCAACTAGCCATTGCATCTGCCACGGTGTAAAACGATCCGAATACGATGATTCTATCATTTTTATCTGCATCGATACAGGCTGCGGCTAGTGCAGCGGCAATATTCTCAAAAAGATGGCTGAGTGATTTATGCCCAACTTTAAATGAAACCTGCTGTAAAATTTGGTGAATTTCTTGCGCTTTGGCACCCCGCGCATTTTGGATATCAGCCAAATACCACGCGTCAATTTCGGCGTGCACTGCTTCAATCGTGCCTGCAATATCTTTATCAGCCAGCATGCCAAATACAGCCAGCGTCTTGCCTGAGCATGGAATGGATTTTAAATTTTGTGCCAGCGATTTTGCAGCGTGCGGGTTATGCGCCACATCGACAATCACTTGGGGGATTGCTTGTAACTGCTGAAAACGCCCCATTAAATGCACCGCGCTGAGCGCCTGATGGATATTGGCCTGCAGGCCGGCATTTGATTGTTCGGATATGGCTACTGGCAAAATATCGCTTAAATGCAGCACTGTGCATACCACACAGGCGGCGTTGTTCAATTGAAAATCACCAATTAAGCCTAGATTTGGTAAGTCTAAATGGAAATTTTTAGCAGAGTATTGCCAGCCTGCTTTGGTTTTGGTTACTTGAAAATCACGCTGGATGAGTTGCAAGTCCGCCCCTATTTTTTTTGCATAATCCACCAAGCTATCAGGCGGATTCTCATCCCCACAAACTGCAAGCTTGTTAGCACGAAACACGCCTGCCTTTTCGTAGCCAATTTTCTCCCGTGTATCTCCCAAAAACTCCATGTGGTCTAACGCTATCGTTGTAACAATGGCACAGTTTGGTTCAAAGGCATTCACAGCATCCAGCCTGCCACCCAGGCCAATTTCTAAAATGCATACATCTAATTGCTGGCGACAAAAATGCCACATCGCCGCAAGCGTGCCCATCTCAAAATAGGTGAGCGCTACGCTGCCACGCGCGGTCTCTACAGCAGCAAATGCAGTACATAAATTGTCATCTGCAATTGGCTGTAAGTTTAGGGTCACGCGCTCGCTATAATGATTGATGTGTGGCGAAGTGTAACAACCCACGCGATAACCCGCCTGTGTGTAGATATGGCTGAGCATGGCACATACTGAGCCTTTGCCGTTGGTACCCGCTACAGTGATGATAGGAAAAGTGGGGTTGAGTTGAAGCTTATCAATGACTAACTTCACCCTATCCAACCCCATGGCAATAGCTTTAGGATGCAGGGCTTCTATGTAAGCCAGCCATTCAACTACGGTTTTAGGTTGAATAATTGGCTGGGTTTTGTTGGATGTCACGTCAGTTTTATATTAGGCTACTTAGTTAAATAACGATGCTAGGCTGCTTTATTCACGTGCATCAAATTAGACAATATATTCGCTAATCTTTGGCGCATTTCACGTCGATCAATGATTAAATCCACCGCACCATGCTCGACCAAAAACTCCGCACGCTGGAAGCCTTCTGGCAGGGTTTCACGTACCGTTTGCTCAATAACGCGCGGACCAGCAAAGCCAATCAACGCATTCGGTTCAGCAATAATTACGTCGCCCAACATGGCAAAACTGGCCGAAACACCCCCCATCGTCGGGTCTGTCAACACCGAGATATAGGGCAAACCCGCGTTAGCTAATTTGGTGAGTGCGGCGCTCGTTTTAGCCATTTGCATCAGCGACAACAACCCTTCCTGCATACGCGCACCACCACTGGCCGAGATACAAATAAATGCGGCTTTATTTTTAATGGCGGCATCTACGCCGCGTACAAAACGTTCGCCTACAACGGCACCCATTGAGCCGCCCATAAATTTAAACTCAAATGCGGCTACCACTACATCCACGCCAAGAATTGTGCCTTGCATCACAATTAGTGCATCTTTCTCACCGCCCTCTTTTTGCGCTGCTTTAATGCGATCTGCATAACTTTTACTATCTTTAAACTTTAGTGGGTCGATAGGCTCCACATTAGCGCCGATTTCTAGGCGGTTTTCAGCGTCAAGTAATTGATTTAAGCGATTGCGCGCGCCAATTCTATTGTGATGCGAACATTTTGGGCACACTTCCAGATTACTGTCTAAATCGGTTTTATAGAGCACCGTCAAGCATGAATCGCATTTACTCCATAGGCCTTCTGGAACATTTTTCTTTTGTGCTGAATCGACAACACGTTTAATCTTTTGTGGAATTTTATCTAACCAACTCATGTATTTCCCCCTTTACAAATTCCCGCTAGTTTGAATCGATTGCTTGTCGCAATTC
>JAKFEP010000194.1:0-3683 GCA_036675645.1 Methylotenera sp.
TGCAGCAATTTTCATATTCTCAGTAATTTTGGTGGCCTTTGCGTCCAGCGCGCCACGGAACAAATATGGAAAACACAGAGCATTGTTCACTTGATTAGGAAAATCACTGCGGCCAGTCGCCATCAGAATGTCATCCCGAATCGCATGCGCCACGCTTGGGAGCACCTCTGGATCAGGGTTTGCCAATGCAAAAATAATGGGATTTTTCGCCATGCCTTTTATTAGGGTAGCGTCCAAGGCGTTTTTAGCTGAAACACCAATAAACACATCTGCTTGCGGCATGACGTCTGTAAGCGTTTTATTGGGGCTTGGTTCGATGGCCAACTCACGGTTATTGTCATGCAAGTCAGCACGCGAAGTGTCTAATACGCCTGTTCTATCCACCATGGTGATATTGGTTGCACCCATGAGCTTAAGCAATTTTGCACAGGAGCAACCCGCTGCACCTGCGCCTAAAAACACAATTTTTGCAGTCGCTAATGTCTTGCCTTGCAGTTCAAGCGCATTTAACAAGGCGGCCGCCACAATCACTGCGGTGCCATGTTGGTCGTCATGAAACACGGGAATATCTAGGCGTTTTTTAAGCTCGTTTTCTATATAAAAACAATGTGGCGCAGCAATGTCTTCTAAATTAATGCCGCCAAATGTAGGCGCAATATTCACCACCGTTTGAATAAATTCGTCTGGTGTAGCTGCATTGACTTCGATATCGAATACATCAATGCCTGCAAAGTGCTTAAACAACACAGCTTTGCCTTCCATCACTGGCTTACTGGCGAGCGCGCCCATATTGCCCAAGCCCAAAACCGCCGTACCATCGGTAATTACCGCAATTAGATTACCCTTATTGGTGTATTTATAAGCATTGGCTGGGTCAGCGTGTATTTCGCGCACAGGCTCAGCCACGCCTGGCGTATAAGCCAAGGACAAATCATCTTGTGTTGCGCAGGGCTTAGAAGACTCTACACTCAATTTTCCCGGAATTGGAAACTGGTGATAATCCAGTGCGCGTTTTTTTAAGTCGTCCATTTTATTTTCACTTTTATATGTTTTTTAAGTGTTTTTCAAAAATCAGTTCCAGCTAGGCGGACGAGAGAAGACAGTGCAAATTGCACGGTGAGCGAAATCCAACAACGCTGGAGCTGGTTTTTAAAAACACCATTACTCTAACTCGCTCATATAATGGTGATCGTCGGTAAGGCACAATCCTAAACGCCACTCCATCGGTTTGTCACCATAGGTGTATGAAACACGTTCTATGCTGAGCAAAGGGAAACCCTGTTTCAAGTTAAGCGCCTCAGCTACCTCTCCGCTCGCGGCGACAGCGGTCAGCCGCTCTTCCGCCCTAATCATACGAACACCGTATTCAGTCTCATACATGCTATATAAAGAGCCATTATTTTCTTCAACTCTCGTACCGTTCAAACCTTTAAATGGCGCTGCTGGAACAATAATGTGATCGTAAATGAGTGGCCTGCCAGAAAATGTAAGCAGTCGTTTCACCTCTATCAGTGAAGCTCCCGCTTTCAGCTCCAGCACTTTCGCAATATGTGCATCTGCCTTGGCCTTATTGCAACTTAATAGCTCGTTTTGCAATACTTCCTTGTGTCCATCCATTGCAGTTAAGCGTAAAAAACGCAGTTTGATACCCTCTTCGTTATGCGTAGCAACAAAGGTACCTTTACCCTGACGACGGATTAAAATATTCTCGCTAGCCAAGCTATCAATTGCTTTACGTACTGTTCCCTGACTGACTTTATATCGTCCAGCTAAATCTATTTCGCTGGGGATCATTTCGCCCGGTCGCCATTCACCTCCAATTAAGCTTTGCGTGAGCAGCACTTTAATTTGGTCATAAAGTGGTCTATAGTTGGGTGCGTTAATTGTTTTATCTATCATGATAATTTTGCATGTATATAGTTACAAAAGTAGATAAGGCAAATTAAAACACATCAAATAAAAATAGTCTAGTAATTTATATCTTATACAAGACTAATCTTATATAAGACATAAGATATTTGTTGACAGCCTCTAAAAGCCGTCTATATAATCACTACAACTAAATAAATAGTTTAAGACGACCCTATGGAACATTGCTTTCGCCCACGCCGCTCTGTGCTATATGTGCCCGGCTGCAACCTGCACTATTTGGATCGTGCACGCACCTTGCCTGCAGACGCTGTCATACTCGACCTTGGGGATCCTATCTTAATAGACGCCAAAATTGAGTCGCGTCATAACATTGTAGCTGCAATCAAACAAGGCGGTTATGGCGCACGTGAGGTCATTGTGCGCGTAAATAATCTTGACTCTATTTGGGGTCACGATGACATTAAAGCTGTGGCCAATATCGGCGCCGATGCCATACTATTTCCAAATATAGAGTCCGCTGAGCATGTTCATACCGCACTCAAGTTATTGGATGCAGCAGGCGGCAGCCATATGCCTATCATGGTGATGATAGAAAGTCCTCTTGCGGTACTGAACGTCAAAGAAATTGCAGCAGCATCAGACCGAATTGTTTGCATGATGATGGCGACTTCGGATTTAACCTCGCAATTACATGCACGCGTCACACATGAGCAAAGCGCTATTTTAACGGCATTATCAATGGTGATATTGGCCGCACGCGCCTACGGCCGCTGTGTCGTGGATGGCATTACCAGTGATTTTAAAAATATGCATTCTTTCGAATACGCATGCAGATTAGGTCGCGACATGGGCTTTGATGGTAAAACGCTCATTAGCCCATCACAAATTGCCTACAGCAACGATGCTTACACACCAAAAAGCGGTGAAGTGAATGATGCACGTATGATCATTCAAGCACTTAAAAACGCCAACGAAAAAGGTTTAGGTACGGTTGTCGTTAACGATAGATTAGTAGAACACCACCATATCAAGGCTGCCGTCCGCTTGTTAAAACTGCACGACATGATTGCTGAATTAGAAGAAGAATATATATGACCAATAACATTAGCCTTCAGAAAGTAAACATGGGCCGCTTTTTTGAAGACTTCACACTAAATGAAGTGATTCAACACGCCACCCCTCGCACCATTACAACGGGTGATTGTGCGCTTTATATTGCACTGTATGGTGCACGTCAGCCCTTGTTTTGTAGCGCGCCGTTTGCACAAAGCTTAGGCTATACCAATAATGGTTCTCTTTATACGCCTGTAGATGACTTATTGGCTTTTCATATTGCGTTTGGCAAAACAGTGCCTGATATTTCGGTGAATGCGATTGCCAATCTAGGTTATGCCAACGTACGCTTTATTCAACCTGTTTTTGTCGGTGATACCCTTTCCACCTCTAGCCAAGTCATTGGTTTAAAACAAAACTCCAACGGTAAAAGCGGTGTCGTTTGGGTGCATTCGACTGCCATTAACCAACGCGGCGAGCCTGTATTAAGCTGGGTGCGCTGGGTGATGTTGCATAAAAATGACGCCAATACAGCTGCTCCAGCAACCGTCATTCCAGCATTACCAAGCGTTGTTGCGCCCGAAAACTTGCAACTACCCAGTAATTTTTCGGCAGCTAACTTTGATGCCAAAGTAACTGGTGGTCAGTATTATTGGGAAGACTACCAAGTCGGCGAGCGCATCAACCATGCCGCTGGCATGACCATTAATCCTGCAGAGCATTCGATGGCCACGCGTCTATATCAAAACAATGCACGT
>JAKFEP010000123.1:0-3664 GCA_036675645.1 Methylotenera sp.
ACTAGTAGGCGTGTTGTTTATATTGTCATTTTTAGTAACCAGCAAATAGTTAGCTTTATAGGTTTCAAAATCGCTAATATCCCAATCACCCTCTGAAGTTAGGCGCCACTTTCTTTCTAGATAGCTTAAGTTTACATTGGTTTTTTTAATAGCAATCTTTGTTTCTGGAATACGAGCATCAGCAGGCACTGATGCGCTGGTGGTCGGTGCAATCCCACCTGCATCCTTGGCTAGCGTGTTATCGGTCAGCACTGGTTGCGCATCAGCTTTCATCTCAATGGCGGGTGTACTAATACTATCAAAGCAAGCTAGCCGCTTTTTGGCTTGTAATTGTGTAGGGTAAGTGTCTTTACACCTATTCAAGGCCTCTTCAAGCGTTAGGATTTCTGCTGCCAGCAAATGCACAGGCGCCATTATCGATAGCAAAATCAGTAAGATTTGCGGCCATAAAATATTAATATACTGGGTCATCGTGCCCTATCCAATCTCTATCACTCATTGAAGTACAGCCGCTTATGGTGCGGGGTTGGTATAGCGCAAATGAATCGCGTCAATTTCTTTTAAAATATCCGGCGTTAACTTGATTTGATATGCAGCAATATTTTCCTGCAATTGCGCCATGCTGGTAGCGCCAATAATGGTGCTGCCCACGCACCAGCGATGATACACAAAACTCAGCGCTAACTCTGTAGGAGAAAGCCCACACGCTTGCGCAAGCTGGGCATAAGCCTCGCACGCAGCAATCACATTGGGTTTAGTGTAACGTTGTGCATAACCTAAAAACAGGGTAACGCGGCCAATGGCCTGTGGGTTAGTTAAGTATTTGCCAGTTAAATGGCCAAACGCCAGTGGAGAATACGCTAATAAACTGACATTTTCGCGATAACAAATTTCGCTCATGCCAAAGTCAATATGACGATTAAGCAGGTTGTAACCATTTTGCAGGGTGGTTATCATCGGCAATTCATATTGCTTACCAATTCTCAAAAACTCCATCACACCCCATGGTTGTTCATTGCTGAGGCCGATGGCGCGAATTTTTCCTTCTTGCACTAGCTCTGCCAGCGTTTCTAGTTGATTGTGGATGCTCACCCACTGCTTTAGGTTGCCATTTTTGTCAAATTCATTGGCAGGATCAAACTGATATTGCCCAAAAATTGGCACATTGCGCTCTGGCCAGTGCAGTTGATACAAATCGATATAATCCGTTTGCAGGCGCGATAAAGAATCGTGCACTGCGGCACGAATATTGGCTCTGGTCAGCACCTCATCCCCGTTACGTATCCAACTCAGTCCACGGTTACGCCCCGCGACTTTGCTACCAATAATCAGTTTGTCGCGTGCTTGGTTTTTAAGCCAATGGCCAATGATGGTTTCGGTGCGTGTGAAAGTTTCCGCCTTGGGCGGCACCGGGTACATCTCGGCGGTGTCGATAAAATTGATGCCTTGCGCTACGGCGTAGTCCAGCTGCTCATGCGCTTCAGATTGAGTGTTTTGGTCACCAAACGTCATGGTGCCTAAACAGATTTTTGATACGTTTAAATTAGACTGGCCAAGCCGAACCAAATCCATTTTTATACTAAGCCCATCTTTATATTTGACCCATTAATGGAGTATCTTTTTCGCTTCAGCGTTTTCGGTAAATAGCACGGCCGATTGCACTGGTGACGTCATGGTTGTGCTAGTTGACCCCAACTCCCAAGAGGCTTCTTTCGCCGACAGTTGCAACATGTTACACATCGCCAACGTAAGCTCTTGAGTTAAATTCATGCGTACGGTAATGCCCTCCAAACAAGGCATTTCAAGGCTAGATGGCTTATTTGGGTGATGAATAAGCACCACACTGATGGCTAACATTGCGCCGTCATTCACGATTTCAGCACGCGGCTGGTATTCGGTTGCAAAGTCCATTTTTTGCAGCGTCTCGCTGGCTTCTGCCTCTTGCTTAAATAAGGCCACTGCTTGCTGGGGTGGGATTTCAGCTTTGATTGAAGTTGCAGTGGGCAAGTGCGTTTCGCCATTCAGCATTTGCCACAATTGCTTCGTAATGCGACATGTCAGCCACACCAACAGCTCTGAGTTATCTGCCAAACCAACTTTTAACAGCAATCTGTCTTGCTGGGCATTATATCCAAGGTTAATTTGCTGAATAGCCGCCTCGGCTTTACCTTGTAATTTACTATTATCTATCGTCATATTTTTTATATTTTGCACTTGAAAAATTTAATTCAAACCCCAGTTTAGCAATCTAGGTATGAGAGTGCTAAAATAGCGCATTGCCTAAGCAATTTAAAGCTTAATTTTAAACCAACAATTTTTAACGTAATAGTAACCCATTAGGAGATTCAGTATGAAAATTCGTCCATTACACGATCGCGTGATTGTAAAACGCTCTGAAGAAGAACGCACGACCGCTTCCGGTATTGTCATTCCAGATAGCGCCACAGAAAAACCAGACCAAGGCGTGGTAACAGCTGTGGGCAATGGCAAACGTGATGATAGCGGCAAGATCAATGCTTTAGACGTAAAAGTGGGTGACAAAGTGTTATTCGGCAAATACGCAGGCCAAACCGTTAAGGTGGATGGCGAAGAGTTACTGGTGATGCGCGAAGAAGACATCATGGCGATTGTTGAATAATTTGGTTTGACCAAAACACTTTTCAATTAAGAATTTGAACCAATTTAGGAGTTAATCATGGCAGCAAAAGACGTAAGATTCGGTGACGAAGTTCGCCAAAAAATGACCAACGGTGTGAACATCTTGGCTAACGCAGTTAAAGTAACATTAGGGCCAAAAGGCCGTAACGTAGTATTAGAGCGTTCATATGGCGCGCCAACCATCACTAAAGATGGCGTTTCAGTCGCAAAAGAAATCGAATTAAAAGACAAGTTTGAAAATATGGGCGCACAAATGGTAAAAGAAGTGGCTTCAAAAACTTCTGATATCGCTGGTGACGGTACAACAACAGCAACGGTTCTAGCACAAGCAATCATTCGCGAAGGCATGAAATCTGTAGCCGCCGGTATGAACCCGATGGATTTAAAACGTGGTATCGATAAAGCAGTGGCTGCAGCAATTGTTAGCTTAAAAGAACAATCAAAACCCTGTACAACCAGCAAAGAAATCGCCCAAGTAGGCTCAATTTCAGCTAACTCAGATGAATCTATCGGCAAAATCATTGCAGATGCCATGGACAAAGTTGGCAAAGAAGGCGTGATTACGGTTGAAGATGGTTCTGGCTTAGAGAGTGAATTAGACGTAGTTGAAGGTATGCAATTCGACCGTGGTTATTTATCACCATACTTCATTAACAATCCTGACCGTCAAATTGCATTGTTAGACAATCCTTTCGTGTTATTGCACGACAAAAAAATCTCAAACATTCGTGACCTATTACCAACTTTAGAGCAAGTGGCTAAATCAGGTCGTCCTCTGCTGATTATTGCTGAAGATGTTGACGGTGAAGCGTTAGCAACATTAGTGGTAAACAACATTCGCGGCATCTTAAAAACAACTGCAGTGAAAGCACCTGGTTTCGGTGACCGTCGTAAAGCCATGTTAGAAGACATCGCGATTTTAACCGGTGGTACTGTAATTGCCGATGAAGTGGGCTTGAAACTAGAAAGCGTAACACTTGAGCAACTTGGCCAAGCTAAACGTATC
>JAKFEP010000038.1:0-22596 GCA_036675645.1 Methylotenera sp.
AACACCTGCAGCTAACAGCACTAAAGGACGTTCATGTTTCTCAGTGACGTCAAGGAAAAATTCCCCACAAGGTGAAGCAATTTCCAGCGTGGCACCCGCCTCAATTTCATGATGCAAAAAGTTTGATACGAAACCATCAGGCGTTCCGGCTTTTATGCCTATTTCCCGCTTAACACTAATCCTAAACCAATCTTGTCCAGGTTTATCTGAAAGGCTGTAATTGCGCATTGTAGTTTGGCCGTTAGGGGTTTGTACCCTAACTGTAATATATTGCCCAGGCTTGAATTTTGGTAGTTCACCGCCATCAGCGGGCACAAGATAAAACGAAGTAATTACGTCACTTTCCCTTTCTTTTCTTGCCACGCGGAATGACTTGAATCCTTCCCAACCACCGGGCATATCTGCATGCTCAGTGTAAATCTGTTTTTCTCGGCCAATCATGATATCTGCTAAAAATCCGTAAGCTTCCCCCCACGCATTAACCACTTCGTCAGTCGCCCCTTCACCGAGTACCTCTCGAATGGAAGCAAGTAAGTTTTCCCCCACGATGGGGTAATGTTCGGGTTTTATTTGCAGCGATACATGTTTCTGTGCAATCAACTCAACTGCGCCGCCTAATACTTCCAGATTATCGATATTGGCTGCATAGGCACAAATGGCGCCAGCCAAAGCCTTTTGCTGCAGGCCAGCGCTTTGATTTGCCGGGTTAAAGTAGGGTGCCACTTCTGGATTATGCAAGAACATCCGCTTATAAAAATGTCTGGTCAGTGTTTCCCCATTCTCCTGCAAGATAGGGGCTGTGGATTTAACAAATGCAATGGTTTGTTCGCTTAACATAATTTCCTTTTCATTATTGATGATAACATTTTGCTTATTTTAATAAGTATATTAAATACCACATTTAAATTAAAAATAAGAGCAGTACATTGGACTGCTCTCTTAGTGAACTGTGGAGCTATCTAGATAAATTTCCATAAACCCTTTATGCATTTTAACAATCTCTTTAGCTGCCAATCCATTTGTTACATCTGTTAACGTAAGTTGATCTAGTACATTAAAAAAGGCTGCATAAGCGCTTGCAAGTGCTATTTTTAGTTCGCATCCAGTTTTAAGTCTACATTGAAGTTTTTCACAATCGATAACTTCAGTGTGACCTTCAAGCACTCTCAATACATGACCCATATTGATATTAGCGGGCTCCATTGCTAAACGCAGACCACCGGATCGACCTCTAATCGCTTCAATCCAACCATTCTTAACCAACTTACCAGACACCTTAGCTAGATGATTTCTTGGAATGTTAAACTGACTTGAGACTTCTGCTAATGTGATTGCAGGTGCTTCTCTTCGCTCGTTTGCGAGATACATTAATAGACGTAAGCCAATATCTGAAAACTGTGTGAGTTGCATATCTCAGGAGTGTATATAAGATGCATTTAAAATGCAACTTATATCATGCTCGTAGGTTAGGTGTCCGAAACTGGCCGAAATAGTTGGTCTTTAATGGCTGAAAATTGATACTTCATTAAGATAAATGCACACCTGGGAAATCATCTTGGAGTCCATCTTCATTAATCAATGCTCATGTCACTTTAGATTTTTTGCCTTCAGACTATTAGGCTGCCTAAGTCGATTTTTTCCAGCAATGCTGAGTAGACGAAGAAATTTTGGGCATTCAAAATGGTTGGGTGCTTGGCAAACGGCTGCGTGACGGAGTCCATCACGCATGGCCGTCAGCTCTGTAATTTTTTTGTCCAGCTCACTCGCTTTGGTTGAGAGCAGCTCTCTGTTAATCACTGGCCCATCAGGTGTAAACATTTCATAGATTTCTTCTAAGGAAAACCCCACATTCCGCCCCAGCGATATTAACGCTAGCCGCTCTACTACATTAGGACTGAATAAGCGGCGTAAACCATTGCGGCCATACGATTTAATCAGACCTTTCTCTTCATAAAATCTTAACGTTGAAGCGGGTAACCCCGATACTTTCGCAACCTCAGCAATATCCATTATTTCACCTATTCAAATTAATGCTTGACTTCAAGTCGACTTGAACTTTTATCCTACTCTCAATGCATTACTAAATACAATATTTTGCTATTAAGTAGCTTGCATATTATGGATATTTGAATAGGTTAAGGAGTCGATATGCTGAATATTGAATGGATAATTTTATACATTGCCTTGGGTGCTTTTGTTGGCTTTATGTCTGGCCTGCTAGGAGTTGGCGGGGGTGGATTACTTGTTCCTCTGCTAGTATCTATCTTTATCTATCAAGGGATAAGCCCAGATAGTGTTGTGCATTTGGCATTAGCTACCTCTTTAGCCTGCATGATTGTTTCTTCAACATCAAGTATGCGCTCACATGCTTCTCAAGGTACTGTCATGTGGGATGTCGTTAAAGGTATGGCACCTGGCATTATGTTGGGCGCATTTATCGCGACTCAAGTTGCTAGTCACGTTAACTCAACCTACATTGCTATATTTTTTGCAATGTTTATGGCGCTCGTAGCGTTGCAGACATTTCTTAAATGGCAGCCAAAGCCAAGTAAGCAACCAAGAACCCTGCTTGGATTAATTGTGGCTGGAATAGGAATTGGTTCGGTCTCTGCACTTGCTGCGGTGGGCGGTGGCTTATTAACAGTGGTGTATATGGGTTATAAGAATATAGATATTAAAAGAGCAATTGGCACTTCTGCTGCAATTGGACTTCCCATAGCCATCGCTGGCACCATTGGCTACATGCTGAATGGCTGGACTACAACTTTAGATAAACCCCATACCCTTGGATTTATCTATGTTCCAGCATTTTTAGCCATATCTATTGCTAGCGCCATTTCAGCTCCTTATGGAGCTCACTGTTCCCATGATATGCCTGAAGCTAAACTGAAAAAAATATTCGCCATAGTCTGTTTGGCTTTGAGTATAAAGATGTTAGTTTCATTTTGGTAATTCTGCAGTTTTGATATTGGCGGATGAATGCTATGGGCCGATTGATGTCGTCGCATTCGGCCCAAAGCCGACGTTAAAAAAATATCCAAAACATACTTTCGAAATTATGTTACAAATATCAACGGACTATTCTTAGTCCGCAATGAATTACGATTGCAAGAAAATATATTAAATAAATCACTTATTTAATTATTGGGAGAATACTTTGACTTTAATTGGCAATATTATTTGGTTCGTTTTTGGCGGTCTGATTATGGGCTTAGCATGGTGGCTAGCTGGCATTTTATGTTTCATCAGTATTATCGGCATTCCATGGGGTAAAGCTTGTTTTGTGATTGGTCAATTTACTTTTTGGCCATTTGGGAAGGAAGCAGTCAGTAGAAAGCATAAGTCTGGTAAGGATGATATTGGCACAGGTACGCTAGGCTTAATCGGCAATGTTTTCTGGTTAATCTTTATGGGTATTTGGTTAGCTATCGGACATTTAGTCTCAGGTATCCTATGTTGCATAACTATCATAGGCATTCCTTTCGGGATACAACATTTTAAATTGGTTCCGATATCACTAATGCCAATTGGCATGACTGTTGTGGATAAGTAATTTAAAAGTCTGACTAACTAATTACAAGCAAACCAATCCCAAAGCAGACCTTTAGTAACACAATCTTGCCTGTTTGATTCGGCCCAAAGTAGACATTTAACGTTTGAGCTCAGACCGCGGCCCGTTATGGCCGTCGGCCTGCAGCGAGTTGTAGTCCACCTTACTAATTATTATTTGACCACGCCACAAGCGACGCGCACTCCCCCGCCACCCAATGGCGCCGGATGATCAGAATGATTGTCTCCACCTGCGTGAATCATGATTGAGCGACCAGCGAGATCTGCAACTTTTAAACGTGGCGCCAAGACGGGCTGCGACGCATTGCCTGAAGAATCAAAGTAGAGCGGCGGAAGATCACCCAAATGTCCTTCACCCCACGGCTCGCCGTGCTTGTTTGTACCGGCGGGATCAAGGTGATCTCCTGCCGCAAGAGCAGGAACCAACTTGCCGTCCTTTTCTTTTGCATCGCAACTCGGATTTTGGTGGACATGGAAACCATGTAGCCCCGTCGGGAGGCCGCGCAGTGAAGGCGTTAACACCAAGCCATATTTGGAATCAGAAGCAGTGATGCTTCCAATGGCAGCGCCAACTCCATTTTCATCCACCATGTTGATGCCAATTTCTGCACTTGCGGATGCTGTTGCTAGTGCAAGCAATGCAGCCAACGAAAGATTCCAATTCATTTTCATTCTCCATTGATGTTGCAACAAAAAACACTTGGGGGCTAACGTTTGACATGAGGGGCGTGCTTTAGTGCGTCCCGCTTGAATGATAGGTTAGATATAAACATTACTCTTTAAACCTAAATTTAGAATTTGTCACAGCTTTTAACATACCAAATAACCCTGCTAAAGCAAAAGCTAAAGAACAGTTGATAAATAGAATAGTCCCAGGGTATTTTTGCTTCATTTTATCGGACATTGCAAAATACAAACCAACTACCGCAATAGTCAATAAAAGATGAGTTAAATTCATTTTTATCCAACGCCAATTTTGATATTCTTTGAATACACGTATCTCCTGCGGGATGTGTGTTTGCGCCACCAGACCACGATACCAGTCACACTAAGCATTGCCACAACTAAACCCATCGCAGAAATTAATATTCGCCCTGGCAAACCTAGTATGCGTCCAGAATGCAATGGGAATTGTGCTTGTAAGAATATGTCGGCAAATGTGCCTTTCCATGGTTGACGGTCGCCTAGATATCTTCCATCTTGGCCATCGTAATATAAGCGTTTATGACCAACACCTCCAGCACCGTGCCCCTCTTCCGGATAATAGAACTGCACACCATAAATACCAAAGCCTTGGTTATAGAGCACACTGCCTGCAGGCTCGGGCCATCCACGATTTTTTGCATCAGTTTGGGCTTTTGAAATTACCTCCCCAAATTGCTGTACTGGAGCTATCGGCGCATGTTTTGGAGCACGCGCACGTAAATCAAATGGGGTTGGTGTGACATTTGAAACCTTAGACATAACGGGGAGGAACACTTCCCGATAAAGATTTAATGAAAATGCCGTAAAGGCAATGATAAACAGTAGCCCCCATGTCCAAAGCCCAAATGCACGGTGCAGGTCGAAGTTAAGCTTTGCAGCACCGTTAGCCCAGCGTACTTTCCATGCAGGCTGCCAGCGCTGCCACCACGATTTGCTGGCTGAGATAGGTAAATAAAAGTCATCTGATTCATCATTTTTCTGCTCTGTCACCACAGCACGTCTTTTGGCTGGCAAGGTAAGGTAAAAACCAACAAAGCTATCTAAGGTCCACAAAATCGCAATAACCCCCAATAGCCAGATGCCCCAGCGGTCAGTTCCCCACATTTCCGGCAAATGCAGTGAGTAATGTAGCTTGTACAAAAATGAAACAAAAGTTTCCTTGGTAATTGGCCACACTTGCCCCCACTGACGCTTTCCAAGTTCGTCACCAGTCACCGGGTCGATAAACACCTGATTGAAGCCTGGCTCATACAAACGGTTAGTATTTGGATTGCGTTTCGGGCTAACACCAAATCGCAATGACTCGCCGCGTTCAACGTTGAGCGGCAGACTAGTCACGCGCACCTCGGCATAGCGTGCTTCAATCTGCTTGGCAATTTCCACTGATGAAATCGGCGAACCAACACTTTGCGTTTCCATCAGGTGCGGATTGAGCCAGTCATCAAGTTCGTGATCCCAAGAAATGACCGCACCGGTCAGCCCGCTGAAAATTAAAAAGACTGCAATCAGCAAGCCGATATAACGGTGAAGAAGCGTGAAAATATAACGCATGATTCCCTAAAACCTGTCTTTAAAAATCTATCGTGGCTGAGATTAACGCAGTGCGTGGAGCACCTTGCGTGATAAAACTACGAGAGACAGAGTTCCAATAATCCCTATCGGTAAGGTTTATTACATTTGCGCGCAAAGTGACTACCTTACCCGAAACCTCTGTGATATAGCGTGCACCAGCATCTAATCGAGTCCAGCCAGGAATGCTCTGTGTATTACCTACATCGGCTTGAGCTTCGCTAAAAGCTGTTACCCGGCCAGTCAAGGTTAAACCAGGGATTGAAAAAATATCATACTCTCCATTGATAACAACATTCACCTCAGGTACACCTACTGCATCTTTACCATCGTTAATACCATTCAGCGTTTTAGTTTGCTCGGCATCAATTAGAGTAATACCACCTAGCAAACGTACACCACTCAGTGGTTCACCAAATGTAGAGAGTTCTAGACCACGGTTACGTTGTTCACCATCTTCTACAAAAAGGTTTGCTGAATTGGTGAATGCACTGGGCTGGGAAATTTGAAATACAGCCGCTGTGATACCAAAAGTGCCGGCGTTATACTTGACCCCAGCTTCGTATTGCTTGCTCACAAATGGCGACAAACTGTCGCCGGCATTGGCGGCGGTGTTAGGTGCAATTGCCCCTTGTGATAAGCCTTCGCTGTAGTTTGCGTAAAGCGAGTAATTACCTAATTTGCCCAATATGGCCGCAGTAGGTGTCACTTTGCTTTCATCATAAGCGCCTGTTTTCACACCTGCACTGAAAATTCCGCTATACAGTTGCTGATCACGCGCACCTAAAGTAATTAAAAGGTTATCTTCTATAAATCCAAAAGTGTTAATCAAGCCCAAGCTGCTTAGTTGTAAATCGCCATTTTGTGGGATAACGCCATAATTGACGGTGGGTTTTGGCAGGTTAGGACTTTCATAAACATTACCGGTATACACCCCAGTTGCATGCACTGTCGCACCCCTTCCAGTACGATCAAAATCACTGTAAGAAAGTGCATAGCTATTGCTAATATCGCCAAGCATCATGCGACCACGCAGGCCTACCTCATAGGTTTCTGCTTCGTATGAGCCTTTAAAGCCACCTACACGTGCAGTAAAATCACCCGCACTATTAATAAAGCGGCGTCCCTGTGTGCCAGCATAAAAGTATTCTTCCTGCCCTTTTGCTTGTCCGTAGGTTGCATAAGTGCTGAGTTCAGGGATGAATTCATACTCTGCTTTAACTATCCAATTATTTGAGTTGCCTTTGAAAAACTCCCAATCATTAACAAAGTTTTTGTCGTTTTCTGGTGCGCGAGGCAATTTGAAGCCTTGGTTGTAGGTAATATTGGCTGAGTAAGCATTTGTTAACCGGTCTTGACTAAGCATATCCAAACTAGCAGTGAGTTTTTCGCCGCGATAATCAACTGCTAGAGCGCCGTTATACATGCGGTCTTCCTGACGGCTAATCGGTGTATCACCTTCACGTGCTAGCAGGTTCAAACGTACGCCCCAAGCATTGTCCTCACCAAATCGACGCCCAAAATCTAAATGTCCGCCAAATTGACTATCCGAAATATAACTACCAGTGAGTCGGTTAAGTGGTACGTCGCCGGCCCGTTTAGTTACTAAGTTAATGTTACCGCCTGTGACGCCAAATGGACTACTTCCATTGAGCATAGAGGCTGGACCTTTTAGCACATCCACACGCTCATAAAACTCAGGTGCAATTCGCCTTTGTTCTGTCATGCCATATAAACCATTAACTCCCACCTGGCTCACAAACAACGGGAAACCGCGAATCATATAAGTCTCGCTATCCCCATACTCCGCCATTGCATTTCGTACGGAAGGATCCGCCTCAATAATATCCGCCACTCTTCGCGCTTGTTGATTAAGAGCAAATTCATCGGTATAGCTTTGAGTGCTGAATGGTGTATCAAATATATCGACATTGCCCAAAATACCAACGCGGCTGGCCTTAGCCACTTGCCCACCTGCAAAAGGTTTTGATATATCACGGTGGGAAGCCTCTTTAGCACTTTTAACGACAACTTCTTCTAAAAGCTCACTATTATTTGAGGGTGGGATAGGTTGAACTATTATGGCGCCATCACGAGTAACAGGTTGTAGTCCAGTGTCCTTAAGTATCCTATCTAGCGCCTCTTTCTGGGGAAGTTCACCCTTGACTGCGGCGACACTTTTACCTTTTACAATTGCAGGGTCAAACGTTAAGGTGATGCCAGATTGTTTTGCAAAGGTATTGAGCGCATCTTCGAGGTTTCCCGCTGGTACATTGTAGTTAGCCTGTCTAGCTTCAGCTGCATTAGCAATACCAGAATATGTTACAGCTAAGCAAGCTGTTAAAAATAAAGCATGTATTAGGATTGCGATTTTTTTTCGTGACGCTTTTTTGAGCGATAAATCAGATATATGGGTGACGATCTGACAAGGATGTTGATAAAGCATAGGTTAAAAATCCCTTACTGAAATGTGAGATAAATAACCATATGCCGAACAACGATGAAAAAACCCGCAGTTTTAATACAATTTATTTTAGGCAGTTCTTGTAAATGGCGTAATAGCGTTATTTTTTGCTGATGAAGATAATTTCATCTTGCTTACGTATGCGCACAGGGAATGTTCTAGTAATTGCCTTAAGCGCATGTTCGACTGGGTCAGGACGATTTAACTGAAATACACCAGATACTTTAAGACTGCCAGCACTCGGCTCACATACCAACGGCAAATCCTGATAGCGTGATAACTCCGCTACGAATTCGTCTAAACGCATCTGCTTGACCACCAACATCCCATCGACCCAAGCCATGGGATCTATGCGCAGCCTATCATCAGAAGCACTCATTTTTACTGGGGCAGAAATTGCATCAGGCATCGTATAGGTTTCATTGGCGTATGCCCGTACTGGCACATCATGGTCAACATGCATGGCGACGATACCTTGCACTACGTGCATTGTTGTACTTGATGCCTGCTGGTTAACAGAAAAACGAGTGCCTATGGCCTCTAATTCTGCTTGTTCAGTTTTTACCCAGAACGAACGACGACCTATAATGGAGTTACTGTCTTTGCCAGTTTCCATGTAGATTTCACCACGATGCAGTACGATTTCGCGCTTGAGTAAGGAAAGTTTTACATCAACTTTAGAGTTTGTATTCAACATAAGCTGTGTCCCATCCGCTAGTAAAAAGATTTCTTTTTTACCTATACTGGTGGTGTAGTGTACTTCTTGCTGCCAAGGTGCGTATTGATTGGCAAGTAGTGCAGTACCAATAATGGTGATAGCCGCAAAACTGAGCAGTTTGAGTGTTCGGCGGCGAGTAGCGGGCCGGCTTCGCCGCATATCTGCAAACCGTAGAGTTTCAACAGCCAATTGCTTTGATTCAGCAGGCAGTGTGCCCAAACTTTGTTCAACAGCATACAGTTTTTGCCATGCCACTTCATGCGCTGCATCCTGCGCACGCCAGTGTTCGAAACTTTGGATATCCTCTGCACTGGCCTTCCCTGAGTTTAACTTCACTGACCAAGCGATTAGCTGCTCATATACCGATTCAGCAATGCCAGAATTATCAGTGTCGACTGAACGGTTAGCAGAAGATGGATGTGGAGCGTTCAATGCAAAACAGCCTAGATGGTATAAAAGCCTACAGCATATCGCTGTAAGTACTTAGCGTAAAGCATAACTATGCTGTTTTGTAAGCAAGTGGCGCAGCGCTTCAGCCATATGACTCTCAACCGTCCTCAGCGAAACACTTAAGTTTGCTGCGATTTCCAGATAGGTCATCCCCTCTAATCTTGAAAGCAAGAACACATTGCGCACATTAGGTTTCAACCCTTTAAACAGGCTATCAATATGCAGCAAGGCCTCAATATTAACCAAATGATCTTCTGGGGATGGAATGAGTTGCTTAGGCAAATATGCAATCGCCTGGAGGTAGGCTTGTTCTAACTCTTTTTTTCGTATGTGATCTACCATCAAACCATGGGCGATAGTACTCAAAAAAGCGCGTGGTTCATTGATTTGGGCAAAGTTGGTAGATTTATCGATTACGCGAAGGAAAGTGTCTTGTGCTAAGTCATTAGCATTGTGCACACAACCTAAACGCCGTCGCAACCAATTGACTAGCCAGCCATGATGAGAGCGATACAGAGCATGAACTTCTTGTTGAATGGGTGCGTCCGCAGTTGTCATGTTTGACCCTAATACAGCCTCACGAGTTATTAATGATAATCATTCTCATTATATGCCGTATTGGCTAAAGTGACAACCTAACTTAAATCGAAGAATTACACACTTCAGAATCAATGCGACAGTCCGCTTTGGGCCGATTCAGGACTTTTAGTATTATCTATTCAGATAATTTATTACCATTAAATCAAATATCCAGACTTTGACTGTTCTTGCGGAGTAGTATTTGGTTACCAACCAAATACCAAATTTACTTACTTAAGTGAGGATGAGTAAAAAAAGCTACTGGGATAATTTAACTTATTTTTATTAAAAATAGTATCAGCTAACAGGAGAAACTTGATGGAAAGTTAAATATAATGTAGTCACTCAAAAACACTACCAAACAATGCGACAGAAATGTTGAATGACGCTGTGAATAATTTCTCTAAACAACTCTGTTTCTGCTCCTCTGACAACCATCCCGTAATATAAGTCGTTCCAATTGCCGCAATCGGATAACCTGAAGTATCAACGATTGCAACACCAAATCCGCTTGTTGTTCTATCCAGAATGATATTGTCATAGGTGCCGTAACCAGCCTTCATGGCAAGCTCTAAGGTTCTGTAGAATCCGCTCTCATCGAACCCTTCGATCTTGTGGTATCGCGTCATATTGGTTTTTACTATCTCATCCACCTCATTCACTGGCATTTTAGCGAACATCCCCATACAGCTTGGACTCATGCCGAACGGGCCTCGTAAACCCACCCAGCCTCTACCAACCACGATCTGCGATTCACTTTCATAACGACCGATACACACCATATCCAGCCCTGATCGGACACCTAAATACACAACTTGTTTCAAATCCTCTGCCAGAATACTTAGAATCGAACTTGCAGTTCGTTCGATGGGATTGCGTAAAATGGCTGAGTACCCAAGTGCTGCCAAGTCTAACCCCAAATTGAAACGGGCGCTGTCTTCATCTCTCACGACCCAGCCAATATCAATCAGCATGTCTAGTACACGATGAATCGTAGATCGCGGCAAACCCGTTCTAGTCACTAGTTCAGTGAGCAAACTGCCCTTTCTTGAGCCTCGCGCGATAGCGTTAATCAATACCAACGAACGACTCAGGCTACCTGCGGCCTGGTTTGCTTTATTGACCATTTGGGCATTGGTTTTTCTAATTTTCATTGAGATCCAATCATTATGTCCGAATACCGGACACATAAATACACCTGTTTAATTGACTTCTATTAACACAAATTATTAATATGTTTTCAATAAAACACAAACTATATTTTATAAATATCCGATAAACGGATTATTAAATTAGGACTTAATGATGAATGATTTATACGGCAATCAACATAAAGCGTTACAAAAAGTCTTTGATACTGAAAGATTAGCGGAAGCAGTAAGTGCAAATATCGTTAGCGATGAACTTGCTGCTGAGCACAAAGGCTTTATCGAGAGCCGTGATATGTTCTTTCTGACAACGGTCGACCATCGGGGCTACCCCACCTGCTCTTATAAAGGCGGTCACATTGGCTTTGTAAAAGCCTTGGACAATAAAACCCTGGCTTTCCCTAGTTACGACGGCAATGGCATGTTTCTTTCTATGGGAAATATCACAGCCAATCCTAAAATCGGCATGCTGTTTATTGATTTCGAAACCCCACACCGCGTGCGTGTGCATGGCACGGCTTCTATTGATAAGAATAGCTTGCTGGTTCGTGAGTTTCCTGGAGCCGAAATTATCGTCACAATCAGCATTACAGAAGTGTTCATCAACTGTAGCCGCTATATCCACAAATATCAACGCGTTGCATCATCACATTACGTTCCCAAAAAAGATTGTGCTGCGCCTTTTGCACAATGGAAGCGCATTGATAATCTTCAAGATTCATTACCAGAGCGTGACAAGCACATCGCCGAAGAACTAGGTGGCACTATCACCACGGAGCAATACGTAGAGATGGTGATGCAAGGTAAAGCTTAACTCAAAAAATATCATTTGCAGTAAAAAAGGACCGTTATGGATATGGCAGTAACAGCAGTTGATAACAGCTTGAGCGATATGCGCGTGCATGCGCTAAAACTTGAGTCTGAGGTAAAAAAAGTCATTGTTGGCCAAGATGCAGCGATACGCTTAATCTTGATTGCCATATTCGCTCGCGGGCATGTGTTACTGGAAGGCGACGTGGGTGTGGGTAAAACCACATTGCTTAGAGCAGTGACCAGGGGCATAGGCGGTGGTTACGAACGTGTAGAAGGTACAGTAGACTTGATGCCGAATGACTTGATTTACCATACGCACCTAGGTAATGAAGGCAAACCGCAGATAGACCCCGGGCCGTTGCTACGATCTAGTGAAAATTTATCGGTGTTCTTTTTTAATGAGATTAATCGTGCCCGGCCGCAAGTACATTCTTTGCTGTTGCGAGTGATGGCGGAACGTAGCTTGTATGCATTCAAGCGCGAATACCACTTGCCGCACATGCTAGTGTTTGCTGATCGCAATCAAGTGGAAAAAGAAGAGACTTTCGAGATTCCATCCGCGGCACGCGACAGATTCATGATGGAAATTCCCATCACGGTGCCTCAAGAATTGGATATCCGTAAATCCCTGGTTTTCAATAACAAGTTTCACGATACGGAAAGCCTCACCGTTCAAGTTGAGCCTGGTATCCTAGAGTTCGATCAACTCAATGACTTCAGTGCTAAGCTACAATCACATATTCAATCCAGCCCATTGATTGAAAACTACGCAATGGATATTTGGCAAGCCACGCTGACGCCAGCGCAATATGGCATCAAGATTGAAGGTGTGGATATCAATCGGCTTGTGCATTCAGGTGCCAGTCCCCGCGGCATGGCTATGCTGTTAAAAGCCGCCAGGGTCAATGCGTGGCTATCAGGACGTGATGCGGTTTTACCTGAAGATATACACACGGTTTTTCATGAAACGGTCGCGCACCGCCTCGTATTAAGTTCAATGTATGAATCACGTCGTACGGTGCTGGCACGCGAATTAATGACCGCGATTGTTCGTACCGTTGCAGTGCCTTAATACGCCATAGACCATGATTCCGGACTTCGCAAAAAGCTTTACCTATCAGGTTAATTGGCGTTCTCGCAGCTATCACGCTGGCTATCACCGCGGCAATCAGGGCGGACTTGGTGTTGAATTTAGGGGTAACGTCCCACTGGTGGATTACCCGGATGCGCGACGTATAGACATCAACCAGACCATACGTGACCCCAATGAACAGGTACATGTACGCATTTTTAACCAGAAGAATGCCACGCCTATCTATGCCATTTGCGATTTATCTGGCTCCATGCAGTTTACCGGACGATTTAACAAAATGGCCTTGGCTGCTGAGATTGCCGCCTCTATTGCCTGTTCTGCCTATCATGCAAGCGATACGTTCAGTTTTATTGGTTTTGATAAAGTCGCCCGTGAAGACTGGATGACTAAACCCAGCTACCGCATGCAGGATGCTTACGAATTGACTAAACGCTTGCGCACTTATATTCCTGCACCGGTTGGGTCGGAAGGGCTGCTAGATGTGAGTAGTTTCATGGGGCAGGCACGTGGCTTGGTGTTCCTTATCTCAGACTTTCACATGCCGCTTGAAACGATAGAAGCAGCACTTAACACGTTATCTAATCACCATATTGTGCCCGTCATACTATGGGATGCAGAAGAATACAAATCACTACCCAACTTTGGCTTCTCCACCATTATTGATCCGGAAAGTGGACAGCAGCGCACTTTGTTTTTCAGGAAGGAGCTGAGAAAACGTTTTGAAGCAATGTTCGCGCAACGAAGAGCTGACATTGAAAGCCTATTCATGCGCTATGAATCCCCGCCCTATTTTGCAGAGAATGGCTTTGATGCCGATGCTATTTCTGAATATTTTTATCAATTCTCTGCCTTATGAATTCTAATATTTTGAAGATTATCATCGCGTGCCTACTGGCATTTTTTGCTTCTATGAGCTTGGCAGCAGAGTTATACACATTAAGCATTCAAAACCCACAAAAACAAATCGCATATGTGGTGGGTGATACGTTCACGAGGACACTAGAACTGGTTGTAAAAGCACCATACAAACTGTCAGCAGCTTCAATTCCTGCTAAAGGGTTGAGCCAAAAAGGTATTGAGCTTAGCTCAATGAATGTAATCGAGAAGAAGACATCAGAAACCACAAGTTATCGCATTCAACTCAAATATCAACTCTTCACCAGCGGCGCTACCGTAAAGAAAATGGAGATTGCCAAGCAATCATTAAAAATCATCCATGCTGGAAAATCGCTTAACATCAACGTGCCTGCATGGAGTTTCCGAGTATCGCCGTTAGCTTTGAATGGTGAAGTTTATATTGAACAAGACATGAGTCCATACCGTGGCCCGTTGCTGGTCGACAGCACCCATACCCAATACTTGCTGGGCGCGTTCCTTGGCATAACATTACTCTCAGCACTTGGGTTGATGTACATCAATGCAGACCTTGCTTGGTTTCCAGGCATGGGCGGGCCATTTGCCATGAGTTACCGAAAAATTAGCAGCTTAAGTACAAATAACAACGCTGAAGATACCGCACTCACACAACTAGCCACCACCAGCATTCATCATGCATTTAACCAGACTTATGGCGAAAATGTATTTGCCATTGATATCGATGCGTTTCTACTGAAACATCCTGCTTTTGCGAATATCCGGCAGGAGATTAGACATTTTTTTAAAGAATCCAATCATGTTCTGTTTGCGGTCAATACCAATAATAGAACCAATATTTCAATTACCGCACTTATGCAATTCTGCGAACAATGCCGCCATTGCGAAAGAAGTGTCGCATGAGTTTTGTACAACCGTGGGCGTTATTGTTATTGCCCTTGGCACTCGTTCCATTGTGGCTTAATCGCCAGGAAGGTAAGGTTTACTCTTGGTTGATACTAGTGCCGCCGGATAGAGTTTCAGATATAGCCAGCCTATTGCTGCGTTATCTATCTGTAGCGATTATCGCCTGCATGGTATTGGCCATGGCGGCTCCGCAAGGACCAATCACCAAAACTGAACGCATCGGCAAAGGGGCGCAGGTGGTATTGGTGATAGACCGTAGCGCCAGCATGGATGACCCTTTTGCAGGCGCTGGTGTAGACGGTCGCGTGGGCGAAACCAAATCTGGTGCTGCTAAGCGCCTGATTACGCAGTTTGTAGATACCAGAAAAGACGATATGGTCGGCATTGTCACTTTTAGTAATTCTGCTATGCATGTGATACCGCTTACGCAAAGCCGTGAGGCGATACATGCCGCTATTACGGCAGCTGGCGGTTCTGGATTACTGCAAACCAATATCGGCGCTGGTGTTACCACTGGCGTAACAATGTTTGAACAAATGCCTGATTCCGGTTCTAGGGCAATCCTATTGCTGTCAGATGGCGCAGGCCGTATTTCACCGAAAGCGAAACAAAAAATTAGTGATTGGATTGCAAGGCAGCATGTAAACCTTTACTGGATAGTTTTACGTCAACCTGACGGTATCAGTATATTCGATCCTAAATACATTGGGACAACCGATCCAGATGAACCAGCAGAGATTGAATTGCATAAATTCTTCCAGACTTTAAAAACCAAGTATCAGGCTTATGAGGCGGAAGACCCAAAGACTCTGCAATCAGCAATTCAAGACATCAACTTGCGTGAACGCAAGCCTATTCGTTACATGGAAAAAATACCAGGCCGTGATTACTCCTTACATTTCATTCTATCGGCAGTTTTTTTGATCACTTTGCTGTTACTTATCAAACTTTTAGGAATCAACGCATGGAAACAAGCCTCATCAGGACTTTAAGCGTAGCTGGCAAAAACAGGATATTGGTGGGCCTGCTGCTTATTGGAATGGCTGGAACATTCTCCACTGGCCAACACTTATACACCATTGAGCAGTTTAACAAAGCTGTTAGTACAAGCGGCAAAGTGAATAACGACGACTTTAAATTTGAAGCCAAATATGCAACTGCATATCAACTTGCCAAAAATGGTAGATTTCAAGATGCTAGCCAGTTATTCAGTCAATTGATGGAGATGCAGGGCTCAAAATCGCAAATTTCTGCTGTGCAATACAACCTAGGTAATATCTTTCTTATGCGTGGTTTGCTGGTTAATCGTAACGCTAACGAAGGCGGAAACGGGCAAGTGAAAGATGAGGCTGAATACCTGATCAACCAGGCAAAGATGGCATACCAACAATCGCTCCGCTTAGATAATCAACATATCGACGCCAGATATAACCTAGACCGTGTATTAAGGCTGTTGCCAGAGAACCCGATTGCTAAAGATGATCAAGACCAACTTGGTATTGTGATGGGCAATATTCCGAGCGGCTTGCCATGAAGCAGCTACTTAAGAATCAAGACAGTATGCTACTCATCGCAGCACTGACTTTGCTCATCATGGCATTGTTCCACCCGACGATTCCGTTAAAGCGCGAGCTGCATAATTACTTATTTGTAGTCGATGTGACGCAGAGCATGAACACTGCCGATATGCGTATCAATGGCCAATACACGAGCAGAATGGCTTATACGCGTGACCTGCTTAAAAAGACGATTACCCAATTACCCTGCGGTACGAATGCGAGCCTCAGCGTGTTTTCAGCAGAGAGCGTGGCATTACTGTTTACGCCAATAGAGGTCTGCAAGAATTATGATGTCATTCAAGATAGCATTGCACATCTAGAATGGCGTATGGCTTGGCGCGGCAATAGTCGCCTGCGTTTTGGTATGCAATCTGTCACTGCTATATTGAGCTCAATGCAGGCACCTGCGCAAGTTGTATTCTTTACCGATGGTGATGAAGCACCCAAGTTGAATGCTACCAACAAAACCGATTTGTCCACTTGGCAAGGCGGGCAAGATTGGTTAATCGTGGGGGTAGGTGGCGATGAACCTTTCCCGATACCCAAACTGGATAGCGATAACAAGATACTTGGTTACTGGGCTTATTCCAATTCCATCCTGGCACCTTCTCAAGTCATCTCTGAAGACTCCGTTGGCACACGTGATGATTCAATTGCGACTGACGACTACAACCGTTACCTATCCAAATTAGAAGAAACTTACCTGCAAGAATTATCCACTGAAATCGGAGCTACATATTCCAGAGCTACCGATGCAGAAAACTTATCGAATGCCATGAAAACACAAAAACCAGCAGGTTACGACACCACCCGCTTCCCTATTGATTGGTTGCTGATTCTAAGTGCTATGTGCATGGTATTAATGCAATACAAGCGTAGCTTAGTCATCAAGTTTAGAAATTCTTTCACTACTGCAATAAACAATTCGCGAGAGTCTACATGAAACCTATCAACGCCATCACACTTTCGGGGTTCACCCTCACTGCTATAGCACTTTATCTGTTGAGTTTTTATCCGTTTATCCCAGCATGGACTGTGTTTATCACCTGGGCGTGCTTCTTTCACATGGATGGCGGCATCAACAAGAACCAAGCATTTTTCGCAACGCTCAGGCATATAGGGTTAGGCGCCTTTGCCTCATGGGTATCTGCGTTAATGGTACTGAACAACCCATTATCAGGTGCGTTTCTCGATAAGCTTTGGGCACCTATATTGATTGCCGCTGTGATTGCCCTTTTAATGCGATTGAGTGTACTGGTTCAATTCTCTGTTACACCCGCAATTATCTATGGCTATGCCTCTATCTGGGCATTTTTAAGTGTACCGGGATTGTTCAATCAAGAACTTTTATTATCCCTATCGTTTCAAAATGCAATCATAGCAATAAGTTTTTGTGTTGTATTGGGAGCAAGTGCTGGTTACATAAACTCCATTATGGTTAGTTTGTTATGCGGTTTTCAAATAGGCAATTTCCATCAAAAAGATACATGAGAACATATGTCCGCTTTGCCGATTCAGGACTTTTAGTATTATCTATTCAGATAATTTATTACCATTAAATCAAATATCCAGACTTTGACTGTTCTTGCAGAGTAGTATTTGGTTACCAACCAAACATAAAACTCACTCATCCCTACTTTAAAGGACGAAGTAAGGTGGCCATCAACTCTACACTAAGCACGGGCTTGGCAAAAAGGTAGCCTTGGAATAAATGGCAGCCTTGAGCTTTAAGGCACTCAAATTGTTCTTGCGTTTCGACACCCTCAGCGACTACTTCCAAGCCAAGATTCTTCGCCAACGCAAGGATAGAACCTACAATAGCGCCATCATCCCGATCGTGTGGTAGGCCGTCTACAAAACTTTTATCAATTTTAAGCTCGCGTAGTGGCAGGTGTTTAAGGTATGACAACGATGAATAACCAGTACCAAAATCGTCAATAGAAAAACTGATCCCCATTTGTTTTAGCTCAGTCATGCGAGTAATAACTTCTTCTACGTTTTCCATCACTACACTCTCGGTAATCTCTAACACTAGCCACTGCGGTTTGGCACCTGTAGAAGTCAAAATTTCTTGAATTTGAAACACGAAATCGTATTGGAGAAACTGTCGTGGGCTCACATTAACAGATATTCGCACTGGTCTACCTGCAGCATCTAATTTGGCAATAATGGTACATGCTTGTTGTAGAACCCAATTACCGATAGCAACGATTAGACCAGTACTTTCTGCCACTGGAATAAATAGGGATGGTGATATTAACCCATGTTTTGGATGTTGCCAGCGTAGCAAGCACTCTGCGCCTACTATAAAACCACTTTCATTGACTTGTGATTGCAGATGAAGCTGAAATTCATTTTTGCCTAATGCTTCTCGCAAATCTTGCTCTAGTGCCAAGCTTTCATTGATTGCATTTTGCATATGTGACTCAAAAAAACAGATGGTGTTGCGCCCAACATCCTTGGCGTGAAATAAAGCAGTATCGGCCTGTTTGACTATTTCATGTAAGGTATTTTGTGCATCATCTTGAGGATATACAATCGCGCCAATACTAGCACTCGAATGATATATATGATCACCAAAATCAAAAGGAATGGCGAGTGTGTCACGAATCTGTTCAGCGATATGCATTGCAACGTTATTGGCTGATTCTGCCCCTCCAACCAAATTAGGTAAGATAATGCCAAACTCGTCTCCGCCTGGCCTAGCTAAAAGGGTGTCTTTGCAAATACATTGCTTGATACGATTAGCCGCTTCCTTCAGCAGCAAATCTCCCGTTTCGTGACCATGCGTACTATTGAGTGTCTTGAAATGGTCCATATCAACAAATAGTAAAGCTACATGTTCGCCATTTACGAATGCGGTAGCCAGACTATCACCTAGCTGGTTGTGCATTAGACGACGGTTGGGCAAGCCAGTGAGTTCATCGTAATATGCTAGGCGTTCTATTTCTGCTCTGGCAAATTTAATTTCAGTAATGTCTTGAATGGTTCCTACTGCGCGAAGTGGTTTATTATTTTCATCGTAGATGATTTTCCCTTGCGAATGGATGTCGCGAATTTCGCCGTCCGGTCTAATGATACGATATTCATGACTTGAGTCCGCATTCGGATAAGTTAAATCATGTTTGATTGTGTCAAGATAAGCTTCTTTATCTGCAGGATGGACGAAATCGTACCCTATAGAAAGACCTCCTTCCTTGGGAGCATCAAGACCGTAAATACGATGACATTCCTCTGAGCCTGTCGCCATATCATTTACTGCGTCGTATTCCCAGCTGCCTAATTTCGCTATTCTCTGTGCCTCAGCCAAGTGTAAGTTGCTAACCTTTAATGCCTGATGACTGTTGATTAGATTTTCCATATTACGTCGACCAAAATTGATGCTAACGTTAAGAAACAATCCGATTGAAGCAATCATACCCAGAAAGCCATAAAGATAGGCTATGCTTTCATGTAAGTTTGGGCGCACAAAAGGGCCATCTCCAATGGAGGTGCCATATATGGCCATTAAAGAAAGTAAAAATAATACCGACGTCAAAATGGCAATGCTGAAACGCAATGCCACCCAAATAATTAATGGCACGATTACAAAAGAAAGCGCTGGCAGGTTTAGCGAAGGTGCCATGGTGAATAAGTTTAGCCATAGCCAGAACAATAACAACAAAATACTAAATAACTCGAACGCCTTGCCGATGGTTATATTTGCATTATATAGGGTTGATATCGTTAGTAAAAACGGCGCCACCAACAACACGCCCATACTATCGCCTATCCACCAAGCTAACCAAGTTTGAGAAAGAGTTGAGAGTGGTTGCAAGCCACTTACCCACAGGGCTGTCGTCCCAATAGTAGCTGCCAGCATAGGCGCAAAGAGTGCAGCAGCCAAAATAAACTTAATGAGAGATTCTACTTCTAAAAAGATATCTGATATCTTTTGTTGCCGTAGCCACTTTGCAGCAAGTAGTGCTGCTAAAGCCGCGCCGAAAGCAACGGGTATAATAACGGCTAGTTGCCGATTAGATGAGATGAATATACTTACAAATAGCGATCCAATTATTACACCAACAAGCCCTCGCTTGCCAAAATACCATAGCGAGGCAAATGCAACAGCTGCTGGGGGCCAAAAAAGATTAGTTAACTTGCTATTGAGTGGTAACTTCACTAGCAAGCCACCGATAATATATAACACTGCAACGGTAAAAGTTATAAATAGCCAAGACTTCAATTGGATAGTGTCCGAATTAAACTTAATTCGACTTGAAATTTGCATATTATTAAACCTTCTGAGCAGAGTTATTCTTATGCAATGAATACTAATCGTTAATCAAAAACATGCCAATAGTAATTATAGATGCCTAAAAATTACATTATTGTCATATAAATGAGAAGGTACACACGAGGCCTACACTCGCTTATCTAATCCCAGCTAAGCGCACCGCCAGTTTGATACTCAGTGACACGTGTTTCAAAAAAGTTTTTCTCTTTCTTTAAGTCCATCATCTCACTCATCCACGGGAATGGATTCGTTGCACCTGGGTACAACACATCCAAGCCAATTTGCTGACAACGACGGTTTGCAATAAAGCGTAAATATTCTTTGAACATAGTCGCATTCAAGCCCAGCACGCCGCGTGGCATGGTCGCTTCTGCATAGCGATACTCAAGCTCCACGCCATGTTGGATCAAGCCTTTAATCTCGTCACGGAATTCAGCAGTCCATAGATGCGGGTTCTCTAATTTAATGGTATTGATTACATCGATACCGAAATTGCAGTGCATCGATTCATCACGCAGAATATACTGATATTGCTCAGCGGCGCCCTGCATCTTGTTCTGGCGGCCTAAAGCAAGAATCTGCACGAAGCCTACGTAGAAGAACAAGCCTTCCATGATGCAGGCAAACACTATAAGTGAACGTAGCAATTGTTGGTCTGCTTCTGGCGTGCCGGTTTTGAACTCAGGGTCGGTCAAAATATTGATGAATGGAATCAAGAAATCATCTTTATCTTTAATACTCGCCACTTCTTGGTAAGCATTAAAAACCTCGGACTCATCCAAACCTAAACTCTCGACAATGTACTGATAGGCATGCGTGTGAATCGCCTCTTCAAAACCCTGGCGCAGCAAATATTGACGGCATTCAGGTGCAGTAATATGGCGATACGTACCCAGCACGATGTTGTTTGCTGCAAGTGAGTCAGCCGTGGTAAAAAAGCCTAAATTACGCTTCACAATCAAGCGCTCATCGTCTGTCAGCGCAGTGCTATCTTTCCACTGAGCGATGTCGCGGCTCATAGACACTTCTTGTGGCATCCAGTGATTGGCACAACCGGCCAAATACTTATCCCACGCCCAGTGATATTTGAATGGCACCAGTTGATTCACATCTGTTTGGCCGTTAATCATGCGTTTATCTGAGGCGTTCACACGACCTGAGATTGACGGTTGATTGGCGGCTACTGGCGCGGCTGTTGGTATTTGCACTGGCGCCAATTTTGGTACCGAAGTTGATTCTGGCGTTTCTACGTAAACTTCATCTTCAAATGAAAGCATATTCATTCCTTAATTCTTAATTATTGGCAAGATTCGCATTCTGGATTGTCGATGCTGCACATCTTCGGCGCCGCTTCAGGAGCGCTCGATGAAACTGCATTCAATTCGCCACCGCTACCAGTAGATTTCTCTGCTGCTGTTGCACCTAATGAACGCAGGTAATACGTAGTTTTCAGGCCACGTTGCCAAGCCAATAGATACGTATCGTTAAGTTTTTTGCCAGAAGGCACCGCAAAGTACAGATTGAGTGATTGCGCCTGGTCTATCCATTTCTGGCGACGTGCTGCTGCCTCAATCAACCAGCTTGGGTCCACGTCAAACGCAGTCGCGTAAAGCTGTTTCAAGTCAGCTGGCACACGGTCTATCGGCGCCAATGAACCATCAAAGTATTTCAAGTCTGACACCATCACGGTATCCCACAAGCCACGTGCTTTAAGGTCATTAACCAATTGCTCATTCACAATCGTGAACTCGCCTGAAAGATTAGATTTTACGTACAAGTTTTGGTACTCAGGCTCAATGCTGGCAGATACGCCCACGATGTTAGAAATCGTCGCAGTTGGTGCAATCGCCACACAATTGGAGTTACGCATACC
>JAKFEP010000195.1:0-22383 GCA_036675645.1 Methylotenera sp.
GAAGTATGGGGGGATATTATGCGTGCGGCAGGGGCGGCTGAACGGCTTTTTGAATTGCTGCAAGCTGACGCGGCAATTCAAGAACAGGCTAACGCACATGCACTGCTTAACCCAACGCAAGCCAGTATATCTTTTAAAAACGTGGCATTTCATTACCCTTCACGGCCGCTAACTGTAGCTCTGGATAATATTAGTTTAGAGATCGCGGCCGGCGAGACCATTGCTTTAGTTGGCCCAAGTGGTGCAGGTAAAACCACCTTGTTTCAATGCTTGCTGCGCTTTTACGAGGTCAGTTCAGGTGAAATTTTAATCAATCATCAGGCGATTAACTCGCTGACTTTAAAAAGTCTGCGTGGCAGTATTGCAGTGGTGCCGCAAGATGCGGTGATATTTTCGGCAAGTGCGCTTGAAAACATTCGTTACGGCAAACCTGATGCTAGCGATACTGAAGTCATCGCTGCCGCTAAAGCTGCGCAAGTAGACGAATTTGTGCGAAAGTTACCTGAAGGCTACCAGACCTTTTTAGGTGAGCGTGGCACTAGGCTATCAGGAGGACAGCGTCAACGCATTGCCATCGCGCGTGCTATTTTAAAAGATGCGCCCATCTTATTATTGGATGAGGCCACTAGTGCGCTAGACGCCGAAAGCGAGATACTCGTGCAGCGAGGTTTAAATGCAGCCATGCAAGGGCGTACCACGCTCATGATTGCACACCGCCTGAGTACGGTGCAAAAAGCTGACCGCATTATTGTGCTGGAAAACGGGAAAATAATAGAAATTGGTACACCGACTGCATTAAAAGAGCAAGGTGGCTTGTATGCCCGGTTAGCTAAATTGCAATTAGCCTAGTTGTTTCGTATTTAGAGTAATTCTTATTAATTGATACAATCATCAAAACTCAACCTCACAACTAAGCAGCTTACAAAATCTAGCGGTAATATTAAACATGGTATCCAATAAAATTGGCAGAAACGACCCTTGCCCATGTGGCAGCGGTAAGAAATACAAACAATGTTGCGAGCAATCCGGGGTGAATCCAACGCACATCAGCGCGGTATCTCCACTATCAAACCAAGCCTCACCGCAACAAACATTACAAAGCGCCATGGCACGGCATCAAGCAGGGGATTTGGTGCAAGCTGAAGTCCTGTATAAGCAAGTACTACGTGCTTTACCCAAGCAGCCTGATGCTTTGCATTTGCTGGGCTTAATCGCAAAACAAAAGGGTGATTTAAAAACAGCTGTGCAATTGATGAAGCAATCGCTGGCTGAAAACCCCAATTATGTGGAAGCTTACATTAACTTGGGTGCCACACTGCAAGAACAAGACAATTTACAGGAAGCTGCCGAATGCTACCGCAAAGCACTGGCACTGCGCCCCAATTATGCAGAAGTGCACAGCAACTTGGGCGTGGTGCTAAAAGCGCAAGGCAATTTGCACGCATCTGCACAAAGTTTTATCGCGGCCTTAACGCTCACCCCAAAATCTATCGAAACCTTTGCCAATCTAGACGCCCTGCTTAAAGAACTGGCTGCGCCAGACGAAGCACTGACCTATTATCGCCAGGTACTGGCCCTTACGCCCACCAACATTGCCGCCCAACAAGGCGCTTATTTGGCACTAAGCCGTGTAGTGCCAGAATGGCACGTGCCAATGATGAATGAGCAATATCGCAACCAGGCCTATTTTGACGCGCTAAAAGCTGTCATTACGCCTGAATCTACGGTGTTTGAAATTGGCACAGGTTCCGGCTTATTGGCGATGATGGCAGCCAAACTTGGCGCAAAACAAGTCACTACCTGTGAAACGGTGCCGTTGATTGCAACGACGGCGCAGCAGATTATTGCAGACAATGGCTTTGGCAATATCAAAGTCATCGCTAAAAAATCGACCGAAATAGAAATTGGCTCAGATGTCGGCGCTAAAGCTGACATTTTGTTGTCAGAAATATTCTCGAGCGAAATGCTGGGGGAGCATGTGTTGCCAAGTCTGGAAGACGCAAAACAGCGCTTGCTTAAACCCAATGGCAAAGTCATCCCTACCGCAGGCAGCATCATGGTGGGACTATTTACGGGCGAGGACATCCGCCGCAATTTGCTGGTGGATGATGCGTTTGGCTTGAATTTACAAGGCTTTAATAGCATCGTTTCTAAAAAACGCATGATTGCTAGAAACGACCTGGATATTCAGCTATTAAGCAACGGTGTTGCCGCATTTGACTTTAATTTTGAAGACGATAGCTACTTTCCTGCCCAAACTAAAACGTTAGAAATTACTGTCAAAACCGCCGGCATCTGCTATGGATTGGTGCAATGGATGCGATTGGACATGAATGGCAACAAAAAGGTGTTGTTCGAAAACCACCCCTCACAAACCACCAAAGTATCCAATTGGCAGCAATGTGCCTATTTATTTGATGCGCCTATTGAGGTAAAAGCAGGTCAAGTGGTGACGGTAAATGCAGCACATGATCGGGCTGTGCCTTGGTTTTACTTTCACGGCATCAAATAACGCCTTACGCATGCTCTAAAGCAAGCCTGTTTGCGAGAAAGACAGGGTATTGTTTCCTGCCACAATAAAATGATCCAGCACTTTCACATCAATTAACGCGAGCGCTTGTTGCAACTGCTTGGTCAGCAGCTCATCCGCTTGGCTTTGTTTGACATTCCCAGTAGGATGGTTATGCGCAAAATCACTGCAGCTGCGTTGTGGTGCAAAACGCGCTTCACAATTTCGCGCGGATACACACTGGTTTCGCTGAGGCTACCGCTGAACATTTCCTCAGTTGCCAGCAAACGGTTTTGCGTATCTAAAAATAGCACCAAAAAAACCTCTTTTGTATAACTACCCAGTTTAAGCACCAAGTAATCACGCACCGCTTGCGGCGAGGCCAATACGTCGCGCTGTTGCAATTGCTCATTAAGTGCACGGCGGCTCATTTCAAAAATGGCCTGCAACTGCACGTATTTGCTGCTGCCAATGCCATGTACTTGGCTAAGCTCATGCTCAGTTGCTGCAAAAATACCATTTAAGCTACCAAATTGGGTGAGCAAATCACGCGCTAAATCCACTGCGCTTTTACCCACCACACCAACCCGTAAAAAGATGGCCAACAATTCTGCGTCTGACAACGCCTGTGCTCCAAGCTCGATTAATTTTTCCCTAGGGCGCTCGGCCGCAGGCCAGTCGGTTATTGCCACTTACCATTCCTCTCAATTAGCCACCCAACTATTTAAGCGGGTTTTCATGAATATATCAGTATTCAGCAGTTATCGCACACATCGCTATTCAGGCGCCTTTCATATAAAATTATGCCATGAAGCAAGCAAGCAAAAAATTAGTCTTAGGCATTACGGGCGGCATCGCCGCCTATAAAGCGGCAGAGCTGGTGCGACTATTGGTTAAGTCAAATATCGACGTGCAAGTGGTCATGACCGAAGCTGCCTGTCAATTTATTACGCCTGTTACCATGCAAGCCTTATCTGGTAAGCCTGTATTTATTGGGATGTGGGATAGCAGCATAAGTAACGGTATGCCGCATATCGAGTTAAGTCGCGATGCTGATGCGATTTTAATCGCCCCCGCCAGCGCAGATTTCATCGCCAAGCTGGTACATGGTCGTGCTGATGATTTGTTATCTACACTCTGTCTCGCGCGTGATTGCCCGCTATTAGTAGCCCCTGCCATGAATAAACAAATGTGGGAGAACGCAGCCACGCAGCGCAACATTGCGCAACTTAAGGCTGATAACATCAGCATTTTAGGGCCTGGCAGCGGCGAGCAAGCTTGCGGCGAAGTTGGCTTAGGCCGTATGTTAGAGGCAGAAGAGTTGTTGGCCGCTATAGAAGCGCACTTTACGCCCAACTTATTAGCGGGGAAACGCCTACTGATTACCGCTGGCGCGACGCTGGAAATGATAGACCCAGTGCGCGCTATTACCAATTTAAGCTCTGGCAAAATGGGTTATGCCTTGGCTGAAGTAGCGGCAAACATGGGTGCAAATGTCACTTTGGTAAGCGGCGCGACCGCATTAACAGCGCCGGCTAATGTTACCAACATCAACGCCACCAGCACACAGTCCATGTACCAAGCGGTGATGACCAATATTTCAAACCAAGATATATTCATTAGCGTAGCTGCGGTAGCCGATTACTCACCCAGCAAACCCAGCGCGCAGAAAATTAAAAAACAAACTGCTACGCTCAATATAGAACTTCAGCCCAATAAAGATATTTTGGCAGAAGTCGCCAGCCTGCCCAATGCACCATTTTGTGTAGGCTTTGCGGCAGAAACACAGAATTTATTGAAACAAGCTGAAACCAAGCGCCAAGCCAAAAAACTACCTTTACTGGTCGCTAATTTGGTGAATGAGAGCATGGGGCAAGACGAGGCAAGTATCACATTGCTGGACAATAACGGTGCGCACGCTTTGCCACGTGCAAACAAGATGGTACTAGCCTCCGAAATTTTAGCGCACTTGAGCCGACTTATTTAACATTAAGATATCTCTCTGGAAACGAATATGAGCATTACTGTTGACTTAAAAATACTTGACCCGCGTTTACATCACATGATGCCTGCCTACGCCACTCCTGGCTCTGCAGGGCTGGATTTACGCGCTTGCATTGAGCATACACAAACCATACAGCCAGGTGAAACGGTGATGATTCCTACTGGCATGGCTATTCATATTGACAACGCTTATTATGCCGCCCTCATTTTGCCACGCTCTGGCTTAGGTCATAAGCATGGCATTGTGCTAGGCAACCTGGTGGGATTGATCGATTCGGATTACCAAGGTCAGCTTTTGGTTTCATGCTGGAATCGCAGCAAAGAAACGTTTTTGCTAAACCCCATGGAACGCATTGCACAGTTAGTGATTGTGCCAGTCGTGCAAGCCGAATTTCATGTGGTAGATGAATTCTCTGTATCTGAACGTGGTGAAGGTGGATTTGGAAGCACTGGAAAGCATTAGTGTAGGAAAACTAGTCCCAATTAGATATTAGAAAAATCGCTACAAAATCTTATATTTAGCCGAATAAACCTTGAAACAAACTCGGGTTTCGTACTATAATTGCGCTCTTTCGCAAAAAGCAAAGTATTTGGAGATAACCATGGCACGTGTATGTATGGTAACTGGCAAAAAGCCAATGGTGGGCAACAATGTTTCTCACGCACAAAATAAAACAAAACGTCGTTTTTTACCTAATTTACAAAACCGTAAATTTTGGGTTGAAAGCGAAAACCGCTGGGTGAGCATGCGCATTACTAACAATGCGTTACGTACTATCGACAAAAACGGTATTGATGCCGTACTTGCTGACATGCGTGCTGCTGGCCAGAAAATCTAAAGCTAGCAAATTTAAGGTAGAACATCATGCGTGAAAAAATTAAATTAGAATCAAGTGCTGGTACAGGTCATTTTTATACCACCACTAAAAACAAACGTACTATGCCAGAGAAAATGGAAATCAAAAAATTTGATCCCGTTGCTCGTAAGCATGTTATCTATAAAGAAACCAAACTTAAATAGTTAACCGTTACTAGTTTTAAAAAGCCCGATGTATCGGGCTTTTTTTATTGCTGTAAGTTTTAAATAATTTTTTAATCTTCTGACGCTGTTACTGATTGATCCAAGATTCGAATTTCTCGTTGCGGGAATGGAATCGAGATATTGTTAGCTTTAAACATTTGCCAAAGTGCCAAATATAAGTCCGACTTCAAGGCCAACTGACCATTTTCTGGGTCTGCTATCCATACTGACAGCGTCACATCAACACCGCTGTCCCCAAATGCTTTAATGGTTGCCGTTGGCTCTGGCGTCACCAGTACTCTAGCATTATCAGCAGCGGCCTCTCGCATTAAGTTTAACACCAGCTCTAAATCACTTTGATAGGCCACTTGCAGGTCTAACAATACGCGCATATTACGATCGGTAAAAGAATGGTTAATAACTGGGTTAATAATCAACAATTCATTTGGTACAATAACTTGCGTACCATCCAGTTTTTTTAAAACCAAATAACGCGTCCGCAAATCTGTAATAGTTCCATAGTGTGTATCTACCGTGACAATGTCACCAATCTGCATAGATTTATCTAGCAACAATATAAAGCCACTCACATAGTTACTGGCGATTCGCTGTAAACCAAACCCCAAACCCACACCTAACGCCCCGCCAAAGACAGATAGCAGTGTGAGGTCAAGACCTACCGCAGACAGACCAATCAGAATAGCGATAAAGAGTAAAAATATTCTTAATACCTTGCTGAGCACCACGCGCATATTCATGTTGATATTTCCTGCAAGCATGAGCTTGTTTTCAATCATGCGGCTACACCATAAAGCAACAAAAATCGTTGCAAAAATGGTCAGCAAGGCTTGCAACACAATCAATAAATTAACGGTCGTTTTGCCAATAGTAAACTCTATCGTTCGCAGCACTATTAATATCTCTGGCAAGAAACCACTTAAATGCAATGCCAGTACTGTCCAAATAAGTGCTGAAAGTGTATTTTCTAGGGTTTTAAGAACTCCACCAGGGGAAATAATATAGCGTATGGCGTACACAGCTAGTCGGATAGCGGCCATCGCGACTAACAGTGTGCTTGCTAAGTGCAGCAAGCTAGTATGTTGCCAATTTCCCAATATGGCTTTAGCAATGAGCACTATTAATAGAGTAGATAACGGAAATAAAACACGGTTGATACTGCCGATGGTTAGCTTCCAGTTTCCTGGTGCATTTCGCATGACATAAGCACGTAGAATACCGTTAATACCCCAAGCGATGACGACAGCAGCAATAATTGCAGCAATCTGCCACGAGGCTGCAGGCGTTGTGATATCAGCGATCACTTCTTGCCAAATTAACTTAATTTCACTATTCATATCAGCTGTTAGTCATACTATATTAAGAAAATTGTGGCTAGGCCTAAAAATATGAAAAATCCGCCACTATCTGTCACTGCAGTAATGAGCACGCTAGTACCCACTGCCGGATCGCGACCAGATTTATGCATCCTTAAGGGTATGACCACACCCATTACGGCGGCTAGCAGCAAGTTTAATGTCATCGCTGACATCATCACCAAACCCAGTTGATAGTTGTCATAAAGTGCATAAGCAATTAAACCAAGCACACTGCCCCACAATAAGCCGTTCAACAAAGCTACGCCCATTTCTTTTTTAATGAGTGATTGCATATTGTGTGCCGAGATTTGTCCTAAGGCCAAACCGCGTACAATCATGGTGGTGGTTTGATTACCTGAGTTACCACCGATGCCGGCGACAATCGGCATCAATGCAGCGAGTGCGACTATTTTCTCAATTGAGCCTTCAAATAGACCAATGACCCGTGAAGCCATAATGGCCGTGATTAAATTGATTGCCAGCCAAGCCCAGCGGTTTTGCACCGATTTCCAAACCGACGCAAAGAAATCTTCCTCTTCGCGCAAACCCGCCATGGATAGCATATCGGACTCAGATTCATCCCGGATAAAATCCATCATCGCATCTACTGTGATGCGGCCAACAAGTTTATTATTACTGTCGACTACAGGCGCAGTCACCAAGTCATAGCGCTCAAAAGCTTGCGCGGCTTCATCGATAATATCTTCAGGATGGAACACGACAGCATCAGCCGCCATTACATCAACTACACTCGCCTCTAAATCACTCACTACCATCCGCTTTAGCGGGAGCACGCCTTGCAAAATATCGTTTCTATCCACTACGAACAGTTTATCGGTTAGCTCTGGCAGACTGCCCAAACGACGTAGATAGCGTAACGCCACTTCCAGCGTGATATCTTCACGAATCGTCACAATATCAAAATCCATATGTGCGCCTACAGCATCTTCAGGATAAGAAAGCGTGGATTGTAAACGCTCACGATTCTGCGCATCCAGACTGTCCATCAAATCCTGCAATACGTCTTTTGGTAAGTCTGGTGCTAAATCTGCTAACTCGTCTGTATCTAATTGTTCAGCGGCAGCCAACAGCTCCTCTGAATCCATGTCCGCTATCAGGCTTTGTCTGACGGAGTCGGCTACTTCCAGTAGAATTTCGCCATCCCTGTCCGCTTTAACCAATTCCCATAGATTCAAGCGGTCTTCAAGCGGCAACGCTTCTAGAATATGTGCGACGTCCGCAGGGTGTAACGCATCTAATTTTTTTTGTAATTCGTTTAAATTCTGTCTATGAACCAGTAGCTCAACTAAATCTTGTTTAGCGAGGTCGTGATTTGGCATGCCTTGTTTGTGGACAAGATTTTCTACCAGCTTGTGTTTCTCTAAAAGAGAAATGACTTGTTGCAGGCTTTCGCTTAAGCTCTCTTTTGTATCTTGTTTATCGGACATGCTCAGCCTTGAAGATTTTTTTAGAATACAGCCGTTATTATGATTTATTTTTTTGTTTTTCTTGTGTTTTAATTTGTATTTTTACTGTTAAAACTGCACTTAAAATACCGAAATGACCAAACAACTTAGCCTGTATTCCACATCACACTGTCATCTATGTGAATTAGCGTATGTGCTTGCAATAAAAGAACCTAATATTTCAGTGAATGTAATTGATATAGCTGAGGATGAATTATTACTTGCTAAGTATGGTGTACGCATTCCCGTACTACAGCGGCAAGATACCGAAATGGAACTTAACTGGCCATTTACTGAGGCAGACATTCATCAATTACTAAAATGATTTTACTAGAAACTGGATAATAAAAAAGCCAGCATCAAGCTGGCTTTTTTATTAAATATGTAACACTTACTCAGCAGCAACTGTTTCGGTAGTAGTATCTGGGCGATCTACCAACTCAACCAATGCCATTGGTGCATTATCACCATTGCGGAAGCCACATTTCAATATGCGCAAATAGCCGCCATTACGCGCATTGTAGCGTGGGCCAAGTTCGCCAAATAGCTTACCAACAATATCGCGATCACGTAAGCGACTAAACGCTAAGCGGCGATTGGCCAGCGTTGCATCTTTACCCAAGGTAATAAGTGGCTCTGCATATTTACGCAACTCTTTTGCTTTTGGCAAAGTCGTGCGAATAATTTCGTGGCGCAATAATGAAACAGACATATTGCGAAACATCGCTGCACGATGGCTGCTAGTACGATTTAATTTACGATTGCTATTACCGTGACGCATAGTAATTCCTTAATTTTCTTTAATAATTTGTGGCTTAAGCTTTTTCTAGGCCAACTGGCGGCCAGTTTTCAAGCTTCATGCCCAAAGTTAAACCTTTAGTCGCCAATACATCTTTAATTTCATTTAAAGACTTACGACCTAAGTTTGGTGCTTTTAATAATTCATTTTCACCACGTTGAATCAAATCACCGATGTAGAAAATGTTCTCTGCTTTTAAGCAATTAGCTGAACGCACAGTCAATTCTAAGTCATCTACTGGTCGCAATAAAATTGGGTCAACTTGCGGTGCAGATTTTACTTCTACTTCGCTTGGTGAGCCTTCTAAGTTAGCAAATACTGATAACTGTCCAATTAAGATGCGCGCTGCATCGCGAATCGCTTGTTCAGGTTCGATAATGCCGTTAGTTTCAACATCCATAATCAGCTTATCTAAGTCGGTGCGTTGCTCTACACGTGCACTTTCCACTTGATAGCTCACTTTATTAATCGGGCTAAATGACGCATCAACCATGATAAAACCTAATACACGGTCTTCTTCATTGGCTTTTTGACGCGCTGGCACCGGTTGGTAGCCACGGCCCATTTCAACTTTAACTTCTAAATTGAGTTTGCCACCTTTAGTTAGATGCGCAATCACATGGTTAGGATTCACAATTTCCGCATCGTGGCCTGTATCAAAATCACCTGCTGTTACTACACCTTCAGTAGATTTATTTAGCGTTAAAATGGTTTCTGATTTGTTGTTAAGCTTTAAGGCTACGCCTTTTAAATTTAACAGAATATCAACAACATCTTCTTGCACGCCATCAATGGTTGAGTACTCATGTACAACGCCATCAATTTTTACTTCAGTAATCGCAAAGCCTGGGATTGACGATAATAAAACGCGACGCAATGCGTTGCCTAATGTATAGCCAAAACCGCGCTCCATCGGCTCTAGCGTTACGCGAGCACGCAATGGGGTGATGACTTCAACATCCACCACATGTGGTTTTAAATATTCAGTTGGGTTGTTTTGCATAAAATTCCTTGACGTTAATTGATTGAGAGGAAAATCTAAGTATCAATTACTTAGAATACAACTCAACAACCAATGATTCGTTAATGGTTGAAGGCAAATCATCACGTTGTGGTTTAGATTTAAATGTGCCAGTCAATGCTTTTACATCCACTTCTAACCATGCTGGGAACCCGCGCTGTTCTGCCGCTGCAAGCGCACCTTTAATGCGCAGTTGTGCTTTCGATGCCTCAGCAACAGATACCACATCACCCGCTTTAACTTGGTAAGAAGGAATATTCACACGCTTACCATTCACCAAAATACTATTGTGACGCACGATTTGACGCGCTTCAGTACGTGAACCGCCTAAACCCATACGGAATGCTACGTTATCTAAACGGCACTCTAACAATTGCAACAAGTTTTCGCCCGTGATGCCTTTTTGGCGGTCGGCCTCAGCGTAGTAGCTACGGAATTGACCTTCTAAAATGCCATAGATACGACGTACTTTTTGTTTCTCGCGCAGTTGTACACCATAATCAGACAAACGTGAGTTACGACGCTGACCATGCTGGCCAGGTGGGAAGTTACGTTTTTCGATCGCGCATTTATCTGTAAAGCATTTTTCTGCTTTTAAGAATAATTTTTCGCCTTCGCGGCGGCACTGACGGCATTTCGGGTCTAAATTTCTAGCCAAGTTAGTTCTCCAGTAATCTTTTTTGTCTTAGTAATAAGACTAAATACGGCGTTTTTTAGATGGACGGCAGCCATTGTGTGGTACTGGCGTCACATCAGTAATGCTGGTAATTTTAAAACCAGCCGCGTTAAGTGCGCGCACAGCAGATTCCCGGCCTGGGCCTGGACCTTTAATGCGCACTTCTAAATTTTTAACTCCAGACTCTTGCGCATTCTTACCTGCTACCTCTGCCGCAACCTGTGCAGCAAATGGCGTACTTTTACGTGAGCCTTTAAACCCTTGGCCGCCAGATGTTGCCCATGAGAGTGCATTCCCTTGACGATCAGTGATTGTAATAATCGTGTTGTTAAATGAAGCGTGCACGTGGGCAATGCCCTCGGCAATATTCTTTTTAACTTTTTTTCTTACACGTACATTAGCTTTTGCCATGTTGTACTGTCCTTACCTATTGAGTCTTACTTAATATAATATTTAAATTGCTATTTTATTTTGATTGCTTAATCGCTTTTACTGGGCCTTTGCGGGTACGCGCATTGGTTTTAGTGCGCTGACCACGAACAGGCAGACCACGGCGGTGACGTACACCACGGTAGCAACCTAAGTCCATTAAACGCTTGATGTTCATAGAGACTTCGCGGCGCAAGTCACCTTCAACTTTTACTTTAGCCACTTCATCTCTAAGCTTCTCAACGTCGGCGTCGTTAAGATCCTTGACTTTGGTAGTTGCCAATACACCAGCAGCTGCACAAATTTTTTGTGCAGTGTTTCTACCAATGCCAAAAATCGACGTTAACGCGATTTCAGCGTGTTTGTTATTCGGGATATTAACCCCAGCAATACGAGCCATACTCTAACTCCAAAACATATCGCAATGTGTTGCGACTAAATAAAAAAGCCTTAAATTTTATCAGCTTAGGTTTAAATTTTCAAACTAGCTGCTTTTAACTTAAGCATTTTAACAATCTACTACTTTACAGTTAGCTACCATTAACCTTGACGTTGTTTGTGACGTGGATCTGTACAAATAATACGAACCACACCACGGCGACGCACAACTTTACAATTGCGGCATAATGCTTTTACTGATGCACGAACTCTCATAATTTACCTCAACACCAATTAATTCTATTTATAAACTTTAAACTAGCGCGCAGGTGCGCCACCTTTAAAGTTCGCTTTTTTAAGTAAACCTTCGTACTGATGTGACATCAAGTGTGATTGCACTTGGGTCATAAAATCCATGGTCACCACCACAATAATCAGCAATGAAGTGCCACCAAAGTAAAACGGCGTATTAAATTTCAATCTTAAAAATTCTGGCAACAAGCAGACCAATGTAATATAAATCGCACCGATCAAGGTCAAACGACCCATAATTTTATCAATGTAGTTCGCAGTTTGCTCACCCGGACGGATACCTGGTACAAACGCGCCGCTTTTCTTTAAATTATCAGCTGTTTCTTTTGGGTTAAATACTAACGCCGTGTAAAAGAAACAGAAAAACATAATCGCTGCTGCAAAAAACAAAATGTAGATTGGTTGACCTGGGGCCAATAAATCACTCATATCCTTCAACCAGTACAATTTCTCACTGCTACCAAACCAACCAGCTAACGTCGCTGGAAACAAAATAATACTTGATGCAAAAATTGGTGGGATAACACCCGCCATGTTGAGCTTCAAAGGTAAATGCGTGGTTTGTCCACCATATACTTTATTACCTACTTGGCGTTTGGCGTAGTTCACTGTAATTTTGCGTTGACCACGCTCTACAAACACCACCAAAGCCGTCACTAAAATAATCGCCACCAGTAAAAAAACAACCAATGGAATAGAGAACGCTCCCGTACGCGCCAACTCTAAAGTGCCACCAATAGCGCTTGGCAAGCCAGCCACAATACCTGCAAAAATGATGATGGAGATACCATTGCCAATACCGCGCTCGGTAATCTGTTCACCTAACCACATCAAAAACATCGTACCGCTAACCAGCGTTATCACTGCTGTCAACCTGAACGCCATGCCCGGATCCAACACCAAGCCCGCTTGACCTTCTAGTGCAATCGCAATGCCTAAGCCTTGAAACGTTGCCAACAACACGGTGCCATAGCGCGTGTATTTAGTAATAGTACGCCTGCCAGCCTCACCTTCTTTTTTAAGCTGCTCTAACTTGGGTGAAACGACTGTAGCCAACTGCATAATAATGGATGCAGAAATGTACGGCATAATACCCAAAGCAAACACCGTAAAACGTGACAACGCGCCGCCCGAGAACATGTTAAACATGCCCAAAATACCATCGCTTTGTGAATCAAATAACTGCTTCAACACAGTCGGATCGATTCCAGGTACAGGAATATGTGCGCCTAAGCGATACACAACCAATGCACCCAACACAAACCATAAGCGGCTTTTCAGTTCGCTCATTTTACCGACTGCACTTAAAAGACTATCTTGCGCCAATGCGTTTTCTCTACTTTAAGCTTAAGCTACTTTGCCGCCAGCCGCTTCAACTGCAGCGCGTGCGCCTTTAGTTAATAGCAAACCAGTCAGGTTAAGTTTTTTGGTGACTTCACCAGATAAAAACACTTTAGCAGCCAAAGCATTGCCAGAAATCACGTTAGCTTGCTTTAACACTAACAAATCAATCGTATCCACTGGTAAATCATTTAACTCAGAAGTACGCACGTGTGCAGTATCTGCTTTAGTCAGCGACTTAAAACCACGTTTTGGCAAACGGCGTTGTAAAGGCATTTGACCGCCTTCAAAACCGACTTTATGGAAACCGCCAGTACGTGATTTTTGACCTTTATGGCCACGACCAGCTGTTTTACCTAAGCCAGAACCGATACCACGACCAACACGGCGACGTTCTTTTTTTGCGCCTTCTGCAGGCTTAATTGTATTTAATTGCATTATGCTTCTACCTTTAAGAGATAGTTCACAGCATTTATCATGCCGCGGATTGCTGGTGTATCTTGCACTTCGACTGTGTGGTGCATGCGACGCAAACCCAAACCTTTAACGGTGGCCTTATGCGCTTCAATGCGACCAATCACACTTCTTACCAGCGTCACTTTAATCATTGGAACTGCTTCTTTAGCTTTTTTTGCTGCTGGTTTTGCAGTAGCAGTTGTTTTTGTAGTAGTCGCCATCATTAACCTCTAATTTCTTCTACAGATTTGCCGCGTTTAGCAGCAATTTCTGCAGGGGTATTCATTGACTCTAAGCCATTCAAAGTTGCACGCACCAAGTTGTATGGGTTGGTTGAACCAATACATTTAGCAACAACGTTGGTGATCCCCATTACTTCAAAAATCGCACGCATCGCACCACCAGCAATAATGCCAGTACCTTCAGATGCAGGCTGAATAAACACCTTGGCAGCGCCATGCACACCAGTCACCGCGTGATGCAGTGTACCGTTATTCAAGTTCACTTTTAACATGCCACGACGAGCTTCATCCATGGCTTTTTGCACAGCAACAGGCACTTCACGTGCTTTGCCTTTACCCATGCCAACTGCGCCATCACCATCACCGACTACAGTCAATGCTGCGAAACTCATGATACGACCACCTTTAACCGTTTTACTTACACGGTTTACAGTAATCATTTTTTCACGCAGGCCATCGGTCTGCTGTGATTGTTGTTCCATTTCTTTAGCCATTATCTGTCTCGCCTATTAGAATGACAGGCCGTTTTCGCGCGCAGCATCAGCCAACGCCTTAATACGACCATGATATTTGTAGCCTGAACGATCAAAAGCAACTGTTGTAATACCAGCTTTTTTCGCTTTTTCAGCAATCAATTTACCAATTGCAGCAGCAGCTTCTACATTGCCACCATTTTTTACTTTTTTACGCACATCCGCTTCAACCGTTGAAGCACTAGCTAATACTTTATCGCCAGTCTCAGCAATAATTTGTGCATAAATATGCGTATTTGTACGATGTACACTTAAACGAGTAACTTTTAACTCTGCGATCTTGGCACGGGTTTTACGTGCACGGCGCAAGCGGTTATTTACGTTGTTCATTATCTTAAGTCCTAATTATTTTTTCTTGGTTTCTTTGATTGCAACCACTTCGTCAGAATAACGAACGCCTTTACCTTTGTAAGGCTCTGGGGCACGATAAGCACGAATTTGAGCAGCTACTTGACCAATCACTTGCTTGTCCGTCCCCGTCAAAATAACTTCTGTTGGGGTTGGCGTAGTCACCGTAACGCCTACTGGCATTTTATGGTTAATTGGATGTGAATAACCTAATTCTAAGTTAAGCATTGCACCTTGTGCATTGGCTTTATAGCCAACACCAACCAATGTTAATTTACGAGTAAAGCCCGCAGAAACGCCTTGCACCATATTAGCAACCAAAGCGCGCACAGTGCCTGACATAGCGCGTGAATGTTGACTATCACTAGTGGCAGCGAATGTAATTGTTTCGCCCTCACGCTTTAAAGCGACCGCATCTGTTAGAACTTGTGAAAGCTTGCCTAATGGACCGTTAACAGCGATGTTGTTAGCACTTAATATCACTTCAACTTTTTCTGGAATAGCGACTGGATTTTTAGCAACACGTGACATTTGCTTCTCCTTAAGCCACTACGCACAACACTTCGCCACCGATACCGGCTGCTTGTGCTTTACGATCTGTCATTACACCCTTGGATGTAGACATAATTGTCACACCAAGACCATTCATTACTTTAGGAATATTGTCTGAACCTTTGTAAATGCGAAGACCAGGTTTACTTACACGGTCTATCTTTTCAATTACAGGGCGGCCAGCATAATACTTCAAGCTGATGCTTAATGATGGCTTGCCATCATTTGCAATCACTGCGAAATCATCAATATAACCCTCATCTTTCAAAACAGCGGCAATTGCAGCCTTGAGTTTTGAAGCAGGCATAGAAACTGATAACTTGTTAACACTTTGTGCGTTACGAATACGCGTTAGCATATCGGCAATCGGATCACTCATACTCATAATTTATTCCTCCGTTACCAGCTAGCTTTGGTGATGCCTGGCACTTGACCACTCATCATCAAATCGCGCAACTTGCTGCGACCGATACCAAATTTACTATAAACACCACGTGGGCGGCCTGTAAGCGCGCAACGATTACGCAAGCGCACTGGGCTTGAGTTACGTGGCAGACTTTGCAATTTCAAACGCGCATCACGACGATCTTCTGCAGTTGCTTTTTGATCACCAATAATTGCGTTTAATGCATCGCGTTTTGCTGCGAATTTTTTTACGGTGTCGCGACGTTTAATTTCGCGCTCTGTCATACATGTTTTTGCCATGTCTTAACCTCTAAAAGGGAAACTAAACGCAGCCAACAAAGCTTTGGCTTCCTCGTCTGTTTTTGCCGTTGTCGTAATCGTAATATTCATACCGCGAATCGCGTCGATTTTGTCATACTCAATTTCAGGGAATATGATTTGCTCTTTCACGCCCATGTTGTAGTTGCCACGACCGTCAAAAGATTTACCTGGAATACCACGGAAATCGCGAATACGCGGGATTGCCACGGTTACCAGGCGATCTAAGAATTCATACATGCGCTCACGGCGCAACGTGACTTTACAACCAACAGGATAATCATCACGGATTTTAAACGCAGCGACAGATTTTTTTGCCTTGGTCACAACCACTTTTTGACCAGCAATTTTTTCCATATCGCCAACTGCATTTTCCATCACTTTTTTATCAGCAACTGCTTCGCCCACACCCATATTCAGAGTGATTTTTTCAATACGAGGCACTTGCATCACTGAAGTGTAACCAAATTGCTCTGTCATTTTTTTAACAACTGAGTCTTTATAAAATTGTTTTAAGCGCGCCATGATTTATCCTATGCATCCACTGCTTCACCGTTAGATTTGAACACGCGCACTTTTTTGCCGTCTTTCAAAACTTTGTATCCAACACGGTCAGCTTTTTGTGTTGCAGCATTAAATAGCGCAACATTTGAAATATCTAGTGGCATCTCTTTACTTACAATACCGCCAGCAACACCTTTCATTGGGTTTGGTTTAGCGTGCTTCTTAGCCACGTTAATGCCCTCAACCACAATATGGCCAGACTCTAATACGTTAAGCACTGTACCGCGCTTACCTTTATCTTTGCCTGTATTGACAACCACTTGGTCGCCTTTATGAATTTTGCTCATCTCTAACTCCTACCCTTACAGCACTTCAGGTGCAAGTGAAACGATTTTCATAAAACGCTCGCTACGTAGCTCACGCGTTACTGGTCCAAAAATACGGGTACCAATCGGTTCTAGTTTATTGTTAAGTAATACAGCAGCGTTAGTGTCAAATTTAATCAACGAACCATCTGGACGACGCACTCCTTTAGCAGTACGCACCACAACAGCACTATAAACTTCACCTTTTTTAACGCGACCACGTGGCGCAGCATCTTTAATGCTGACCTTGATAATGTCGCCTATACCAGCGTAACGACGCTTTGAGCCGCCAATGACTTTGATGCATTGCACAGAGCGGGCACCAGTATTATCGGCAACTTCTAGCCGAGATTGCATTTGAATCATGAGAATAATCTCCAACTTAATCCGTTAAACCAACACCAGCCACCTGAAATTAATCAAAACGGCCAGTAGACCACGGTCAGTATTGGGGTACTTGCTTTTATGAATTCCCAATTAGAAATTCACGAGTACCGAAAAGTCCAACATTATAGCGGGAATCTAGGTTGCGAAGCAAGCCATAAATTCCTTTTTATTACATCTTTTTAAGCTTTTGCAACCACTTTACTGACAACCCATGTCTTAGTCTTAGACATTGGGCGGCTTTCTGTAATAGTCACTAAATCGCCTTCTTTACATTCATTTTTTTCATCATGTGCGTGAAATTTATTAGATTTCACCACTACTTTACCGATAAGCGGATGTTTAACTTTTCGCTCTACCAACACGGTAATGGTTTTATCCATTTTATCACTCACTACGCGGCCGCTTAGCGTGCGCACTACTTTAGCTGCTTCTGTCATCATTAGGCCTGTTTCGCTTTCTCAGCTAATACATGTTTCACACGCGCGACATCCTTGCGTACTTTACCTAGCTGATCTACTTTGTTTAATTGTTGTGTTGCAACTTGCATACGAAGTGAAAATTGCGCACGGCGCAATTCAATCAACTCAGCATTCAATGCCTCAACACTTTTTGCTCTTAAATCGGTGGCTTTCATATTCGCATCCCCTTCTTAACTACCAAGTTGACGGGTCATGAAAGTGGTTTCGATTGGTAGCTTTGCAGCCGCCAAACGGAACGCTTCACGCGCTAGCTCTTCGCTTACGCCGTCCATCTCGTATAACATTTTACCTGGCTGGATTTGCGCTACGTAGTACTCGGTACTACCTTTACCGTTACCCATACGCACTTCAGCAGGCTTTTTAGAAATTGGTTGATCTGGAAAAATACGAATCCACACACGACCACCACGTTTAATGTGACGTGTCATTACGCGACGTGCAGCTTCAATCTGGCGTGCCGTTAAACGACCACGACCAATGGCTTTTAAACCAAAATCACCAAAACTTACTTTGTTACCGGTTGTTGCAATGCCTTTATTACGGCCTTTTTGCATCTTGCGGTATTTTTGTCTAGACGGTTGCAGCATCTTTAGCCCTCGGCTTTCTTACTTTTTTCTCTGGTTCAGCAACTGGTGTTGCAGCTGGTGCAGTCGCGCCAATTGGTGTTGGGACATTATCAGCAAAAATCTCGCCTTTAAATACCCAAACTTTAATACCGATAATACCGTAGGTAGTTAATGCTTCCGCTACGCCATAATCGATATCGGCACGCAATGTATGCAATGGCACGCGGCCTTCGCGATACCATTCAGTACGTGCGATTTCAATACCATTTAAACGGCCTGAGCTCATGATCTTGATACCTTGTGCGCCTAAACGCATGGCATTTTGCATCGCACGCTTCATGGCACGGCGGAACATCACGCGTTTTTCTAATTGCTGAGCAATAGATTGTGCAATCAATGTCGCATCGATTTCTGGCTTACGCACTTCTTCGATATTCAAATGCACTGGCACGCCCATCAGGCCTTGCAATGCTGAACGTAATGACTCGATATCCTCACCTTTTTTGCCAATCACCACACCTGGACGAGCGCTGTGAATAGTGATTTTCGCATTTTTTGCAGGGCGCTCAATGATAATTTTACTTACCGCAGCACTGGCTAATTTTTTATTTAAAAACGCACGCACTTTAATGTCGCTTTGCAACATCTCTGGGAAGTTTTTGCTATTAGCATACCAACGTGATGACCAATTTTTCTGGACACTTAGACGGAAGCCGATTGGATGTATTTTTTGTCCCATATTAAGCCTTTGAGTCGCCAACAGTCACATGAATGTGGCAGGTTGGTTTAATAATTTTACCAGCGCGGCCTTTTGCACGTGGACGAATACGTTTCAGCACCAAGCCTTTATCCACATAGATTGAAGTGACCTTCAATTCATCGATATCAGCGCCGTTATTATGTTCAGCATTGGCAATCGCAGATTCCACTACTTTTTTAATCACTTCAGCACCTTTTTTAGGTGTGAAATTTAAGATATCTAAAGCATGGTCTACTTTTTTGCCACGAACAAGGTCAGCTACCAGCCGCGCTTTTTGCGGTGATAAGTGAACGCCTTTTAATATTGCAGTTACTTGCATATTGAGCCTCTTATTTGCCAGCTTTTCTATCAGCCGCATGGCCCTTGAATGTGCGTGTTAACGCAAATTCGCCGAGCTTGTGACCAACCATATTTTCAGAAATCAACACTGGAATGTGTTGCTTACCATTATGAATTGCAATAGTAAGACCAATAAAATTTGGCAAGATAGTCGAACGACGTGACCAAGTTTTAATTGGTTTACGATCGCGCGTAGCGGCAGCAGCCTCTACTTTTTTTGCCAAATGACCATCAATAAATGGACCTTTTTTAATTGAACGTGCCATAAATTACCTTACGCCTCTTGGACGACGAGTGATACGCATGTTATCAGTACGTTTATTACTACGTGTACGATAACCCTTAGTTTTAACACCCCATGGACTGACCGGGTTCATACCAGCTGCAGTACGACCTTCACCACCACCGTGCGGGTGATCTACCGGGTTCATTACCACACCGCGAACGGTTGGGCGAACACCACGCCAGCGCATTGCACCAGCTTTACCGATTGAACGCAGTGAGTGCTCTTCATTGCCTACTTCACCTAAAGTAGCTTTGCAATCGACGTGTACGCGGCGAACCTCACCAGAACGTAAACGTAACTGCGCATAAGCACCTTCACGCGCCAGCAACTGCACTGAAGTGCCAGCAGAGCGGGCAATTTGTGCACCCTTACCTGGCTGTAACTCGATGCAATGAATGGTGCTACCCACTGGAATATTGCGTAGCGGCAATGCATTACCTACCTTGATTGGCGCTTCTGCACCACTGATTAATTGCGCTCCTGCGGCAATACCGCGTGGCGCAATAATGTAGCGACGCTCACCATCTGCATAGCACAACAATGCAATGTGCGCAGTGCGGTTTGGGTCATACTCTATATGTTCCACTTTCGCAGGAATGCCGTCTTTATTGCGACGGAAATCAATCATACGATAGTGCTGCTTATGACCGCCACCTTGGTGACGTGTTGTAATACGGCCGTTATTATTACGACCTGCGTTTTTACTTTGACTTTCCAACAGCGGCGCGTGTGGCTTGCCTTTATACAAATCAGGTGTAACTACTTTTAGCACACCACGACGGCCGGGGGAAGTTGGTTTGACTTTTACTAATGCCATATCTTCTCTCCTTATTCGCCCGCTGCGAAGTTAATTTCTTGGCCTGGTTTCAAGCTAACATACGCTTTTTTCCAGTCGTTACGTTGACCAACACGCTTACCTGCACGCTTCGTTTTTCCGCCAACATTAATTACAGCAACTTTTTCAACTTCAACCTTGAATACAAGCTCAATCGCCGCTTTGATTTCCGGCTTAGTAGCATCAGTGCGCACTCTGAAGGCAATTTGCTGATGTTTATCGGCAATGTAAGTCGCTTTTTCGGTAATTTGTGGAGCTAAAATCACTTGCAACAAACGGTCTTGAGTTTTAGTAATAGCGTTCATCATGCTAGCATCTCCTCAAGTTTTTTAACTGCACCAGCGGTTGCTAATACTTTAGGGAAACGCACCAAGCTGACTGGGTCTGCATATTGTGCTTCAACCACCATCACATTAATTAAATTACGTGATGACAAATATAAGTTCTCGTCAAAACCATCGGTTAAAATTAATACGCCATCGGCATAGCCAAGGCCTTTAATTTTCTCTACGAATTGTTTGGTTTTTGGTGTCGTTACTTTAAAATCTTCCACAACCGCAATACGCTCTTGACGCACTAGCTCGGACAAGATAGTTTGCATACCAGCACGGTAGGCCTTACGGTTTACTTTGTGGCTGAAGTTTTCGTTAGGTGAGTTCGGGAATGCACGACCACCTCCACGCCAGATTGGGCTTGAGCTCATACCCGCACGTGCGTTACCTGTACCTTTTTGTGCGTATGGTTTGTGAGTGGTATGCGCAACCGTATCACGGCCTTTTTGTGCGCGTGTCGCAGTGCGGGCATTTGCCATATAAGCAACCACCACCTGATGCACTAAAGCTTCATTAAACTCGCGGCCAAAAGTAACTTCAGAAACTGCAACGCCTTTTTTAGCGGCTTTACCGTTATTATCAATTAATTTAAGTTCCATTATTTAGCTCCTTTATGTTTCTGGAGCTTGGCTTTAATTGCAGGGCGCACAACTACGTTGCCACCTTTAGAGCCAGGAATCGCACCTTTAATCAACAAGAGATTACGCTCAGCATCAACGCGAACGATTTCTAAATTTTGTGTAGTGACTTTAACATCGCCCAAATGGCCAGGCATACGCTTGCCTGGAAATACGCGACCAGGATCTTGCGCCATACCGATAGAGCCAGGTACGTTGTGCGATTTAGAGTTACCATGCGATGCGCGGTTAGAGCTAAAGTGGTGGCGCTTAATCGCACCAGCAAAGCCTTTACCAATTGATGTACCAGTTACATCCACCAATTGACCCGCTGTGAAAATTTCCACCGTCACATTGCCACCCACTTGGTAGGTAGACAATACATCGTCAGAAACATTGAATTCTTTAATACCAGCACCTGCAGCAACGCCTGCTTTGGCATAATGCCCAGTCAGCGCTTTGTTGATGCGGCTAGCACGACGTTCGCCATGAGCAACTTGAAGGGCTATATAGCCATCGCTCGCGATTGTCTTGATCTGTGTCACACGGTTAGGAACGACTTCCAACACGGTTACTGGGATGCTTGCGCCATCATCAGTAAACACGCGGGTCATGCCCACCTTGCGACCAATAAGCCCTAAGCTCATGATCGTATCCTTATTTTTAGTTAAAGAAGTCGATTACAATTGACCGACTTCTGTGAAAGAGCGCGGATTATACCGAACTC
>JAKFEP010000081.1:0-3609 GCA_036675645.1 Methylotenera sp.
GCCGCATTGTGCATGTGGCCGATGCTACTGGTAACGCGGTGCAAAAAACCTTGGCACAAAAAGTTCGCGAACACGCCAACATCACCATTCTAGAAAATCACATTGCGGTTGATTTGCTGACTTTTGAAAAATTGGCTTCTCAAAAAGTGACTACATCGGCGAGTGAAAACCGATGCTTGGGCGCTTACGTGCTGGATAACCACACTGGCAAAGTCATGACCATAGCCGCACAACAAACGGTGCTGGCTACAGGCGGCGCGGGCAAAGTGTATTTGTACACCACCAACCCCGATGTCAGCACAGGCGACGGCATTGCCATGGCGTGGCGCGCGGGTTGCCGCGTAGCCAATATGGAATTTATTCAATTTCACCCCACCTGTTTATTCCACCCGCATGCAAAATCCTTTTTAATCTCTGAGGCAGTACGTGGTGAAGGCGGTTTGTTGCGCTTGCCAGATGGCACGCGCTTTATGCCAGAGCACGATGCGCGCGAAGAATTGGCGCCGCGCGATGTCGTCGCACGCACCATTGACTTTGAGATGAAAAAACGTGGGCTGGATTGCGTCTACTTAGACATTACTCACAAACCGTTGGCGTTTATCAAAGAACATTTCCCCAATATTTACGCACGCTGTCTGGAGCTCGGCATCGACATCAGCAAACAAGCCATCCCCGTGGTGCCTGCAGCGCATTACAGCTGTGGTGGCGTGATGGTAGATGCGCAAGGCCGCACCGACATTGCCAACTTATACGCCATTGGCGAAACCGCATGTACCGGCCTGCATGGCGCAAATCGCCTGGCGAGTAATTCATTGCTGGAATGTTTGGTGTTTGGTCGCGCGGCGGCACACGATATTCTCAACGCGCCCACGCAAACCATCAGCCAGCTGCCACAATGGGATGAAAGCCGCGTGACCGATGCAGACGAAGAAGTGTTGATTACGCATACATGGGACGAGCTGCGCCGCTTTATGTGGAACTACGTGGGCATTGTGCGCACCGATAAACGCCTCAGCCGCGCGCTGCATCGTATTGATATGCTGCGCGATGAAGTACAAGAGTTTTACAGCAATTTTAAAATTAGCAACGATTTAATCGAGCTGCGTAATTTGCTGCAAGTGGCTGAATTAATCGTGGAGAGTGCAATTTCACGCAAAGAAAGTCGTGGCTTGCATTACAGTAAAGATCACCCTAATTTAGAAGCCGACCCGATTCCCACCATATTGGAACCAAAGCATTATCAAGAACATTAGCCTTTTGAAAAGTTTTTTATATGCCCTGGGAGGCTCATGGATATTGGTCTGCAGCCTGCCTGTTTTTGCTGCCGAAATCACTTATTTCTACGATGGTGATACGGTTAAAATCAATGACGCAGGCTACGAATACAAACTACGCATTACCAACATTGACGCACCAGAACGCAACCAAACATACGGAAAAAAATCGCGACGTGCACTGATGGATTTTTGTGCAGAAGCTACTATTTACGTTGCAATCAGCGGCTACGATAAATATGGCCGTAAACTAGGCAAGCTATTATGCAACCAGCAAGATGTGAGCAAGTATATGGTTAAAAACGGTCACGCTTGGTTTATTAAGCGCTATTCAAAGGATTATTCATTAGCTGTGCTGCAAGACAAAGCGCGAAAAAACAAACTGGGGTTGTGGCAAGCCCAACAACAAACTCCACCTTGGGTTTGGCGGAAAAATCACCTACATTAATTGTGTTAAAGTTAGAATAATATTGACGTACTTTGCAATGATGTGTAATTCACTTAACGAAAGTAAAAATGAACTGCATCTACTTAGACTGGTCAGCAATATCCAATTTTTTTAACAACCAATCTGTTGGTGCCTTTCTCGGCGCATTCGCTGCTTTTGGTTTGGTGGTACTAAATGACAGGCGCAGAGAGTTACGAAAAGTGCACCATTTACGAGCTGAGATTGAAGTAAACTTAGCCAATGCTAGAGCTAAACTAGAAACTGTTCGACATAATCGCACCTTGATGCGCCAGAAAAACCTCGTAATGCCTGCACCAATCCTCATATTTAATACTTCATTTATTCGTCAACTATCAGCAGAAGTTCTTGACAGGTTAACCTTGGACCAACGGCGAGCTATTGACGCACTTTGCTACACGATGGAAGCTACAGACGGCTTACTGGAAGAAGCTTATAGTCTTGCCAAAAGTCTATCTGGAGCCCATAGCCAGGCAGATCGAATTAAGATGGCTGATCGCCTACTTATTGACTTTGGAGATGCAATTGTTAATTTAAAACGACTAATAGAGATGTGCGACAACTATCTCTTAGAAAAGTACACAATAATCGTTACCAAACAATATGACCGTCTTGACTACGAGGAATAATAAATTACTCATTAAATCCTCGCAAAAACACAAAACTCGCTTTAATTGCAATTCCCCGTATAATGCGCCTTCCCTACGCAAACCAATCAGCGTAGCGGCCTTAAAATAAGTTTAACCGCATTTGCCACCTCGATTGGTGTTACCTCAAAGTAATTGGCTGGCTTAACACTCAAGCTGGAGCATTACTTTGTCTGAACAAACAACAACTATTGAAACAACCACATCTAACTTTAACGAGCTAGGTCTTAATGAACTCATACTACGCGCCATTAGCGACGCGGGCTACACCACACCAACCCCCATTCAGGCCAAAGCCATTCCGCAAGTATTAAGCGGCGGCGATTTACTGGCAGGCGCGCAAACGGGCACTGGCAAAACCGCAGGTTTTACCCTGCCAATTTTGCATATTCTTAGCCAAAAAGCACGCAACGCAGATGCAATTAAAAGTCGTCCGCGCTGCTTAATGCTAACGCCGACGCGCGAACTGGCGGCGCAGATTGAAGAATCTGTTAAAACTTACGGCAAATATCTGCCACTCACTAGCACAGTGATTTTTGGTGGCGTAAATGCAAACCCACAAATTGCGCGCTTAAAAAAGCCACTGGATATTTTAGTCGCCACCCCTGGCCGCTTGCTGGATCATGCCAACCAAAAGAATGTTGACCTAAGCGGCGTTGAGATTTTAGTGCTGGACGAAGCCGACCGCATGCTTGATATGGGCTTTATTCGCGATATTAAAAAAATACTCGCTATGTTGCCTAAGCAACGCCAAAACTTATTGTTCTCTGCAACATTCTCCGATGAAATCAAAGCATTGGCGGATGGCTTGTTGCATAACCCAGGCTTTGTAGAAGTCGCGCGCCGCAATACTGCCAGCGAACTGGTTGAGCAAACTGTGCACATGGTGGCACAAAGCCATAAACGCGAGTTAATGAGTTATCTAATTAAACAAAATGACTGGCAACAAGTATTGATATTTACCCGCACTAAACACGGTGCGAACAGGCTTGCCGAAAAGTTGATTAAAGATGGCATTGAAGCCGCGGCGATTCATGGCAATAAAAGCCAAGGAGCGCGTACTAAAGCATTATCTCAATTTAAAGATGGCAGCATGCGTGTGCTAGTGGCAACTGACATTGCTGCGCGTGGTTTAGATATTGACCAATTGCCGCAAGTAGTCAATTTTGAATTGCCAAACGTGCCAGAAGATTATGTGCATCGCATCGGCCGTACTGGCCGC
>JAKFEP010000104.1:0-3568 GCA_036675645.1 Methylotenera sp.
ACCGCTGATGCAGAAGCCACAATTCAACAAGTATTCGAACTATGGCAAGCCGGCAGCGAGGTCGTGCGGATTACCGTCAACTCTCCCGAAGCGGCAGCGCAAGTCGGGACGATACGTAAAGGCCTGGATGACTTGGGCTGTAATGTGCCGTTGGTAGGCGATTTTCATTACAACGGCCATAAGCTGTTAGCGGCTTATCCTGATTGTGCCATAGCGCTGGCGAAATATCGCATCAATCCGGGCAATGTGGGTAAAGGCAGTAAGCGGGACGAGCAATTCGCCTCAATGATTGAAGCAGCCATTGAATACCAAAAAAGTGTGCGCATTGGCGTGAATTGGGGTAGCTTGGATCAGGCCAAAATGGCACAAATGATGGATGATAACGGCAAGCTTGCCAATCCCTTGTCGGCAGATGAATTGATGCGTGAAGCGCTCATTCAATCTGCATTAGAAAGCGCCCAGCAAGCCGTGGATATTGGCTTGCAGCCTAACCAGATCATTATTTCCTGTAAGGTAAGTAATGTACAGGATTTAGTGAAAGTGTATCGTGAACTGGCCAAACGTTGCGATTATCCGCTACATCTAGGGCTTACTGAGGCAGGCATGGGCAGCAAAGGCATCGTCGCCTCAACTGCTGCGCTGTCATTATTACTTCAAGAAGGCATTGGCGACACCATTCGCGTTTCATTAACGCCGGAGCCAAGCGAATCTCGCACCAAAGAAGTAGTAGTTGCACAGGAAATTTTGCAAACCATGGGTATTCGCTCATTTACCCCACTAGTGACAGCCTGCCCAGGTTGTGGGCGCACGACTTCGACCTACTTTCAAGAGCTTGCTATGCAGATTCAAAGCTATTTGCGTACCCAAATGCCCGTTTGGCGCAAAGCCTATCCAGGCGTGGAGGATATGAGTGTGGCGGTGATGGGCTGTGTAGTGAATGGTCCAGGCGAATCCAAACTGGCGAATATTGGCATCAGTTTACCGGGCACTGGTGAGACGCCTGTCGCGCCGGTGTTTGTCGATGGTGAAAAAACCGTGACGTTAAAAGGCGATCATATTGCACAAGAGTTTCAGGTCATCGTTGAAGAGTATGTGCAAAAAAACTATGCTGAAGGCGGTAAGCTTCGATCAAAGTTAACAGAAAAAACAATTCCAATTCAAGCTATTAGCTAACTTTCAATGAATCAAAAAATTCAATCTATTAAGGGCTTCTACGATATCTTGCCCGAGCATACCCCACTGTGGTTTAAGCTAGAAGATACTGCCAGAAGCATACTTAGCCAATATGGTTACAACAATATTCGCATGCCGATTGTGGAAGCGACCGATTTGTTTGTGCGTAGTGTGGGCGAGCATACTGATATTGTTGAAAAAGAAATGTATGCCTGGACAGATGCGCTCAATGGCGACAAACTCACCTTGCGCCCAGAAGGCACGGCAGGTTGCGTGCGGGCAGTTATAGAGAATAACCTGACTTACAATGGCCCAGTGCGGCTGTGGTATAGCGGGGCAATGTTTCGGCATGAGAACGTACAAAAGGGCCGGCAAAGGCAATTTCACCAAATTGGCGTAGAAGCGTTTGGCTTCGAATCGCCAGAAGTCGACGCTGAGCAAATCGTATTGCTGGCACGGTTGTGGCAGGCGCTTGGAATAAAAGATGTGGCGCTACAGATTAATAGCATCGGTGATGCTGATGAGCGTGCTACTTATCGAAATACCTTGATTGCCTACTTTGAAAAACACACCGAGCTACTGGATGAAGACGCAAAACGCCGCTTGCATACCAATCCTTTGCGTATTTTAGACAGCAAGAATCCACGCATGCAAGCCATGTGTGAGGCTGCACCAAAGTTAATGGAGGGTTTAGGCGAGGCCAGTCGAACCCATTTTGAAAAACTATGTCAATTGCTGCAACAAGCGGGCATTGCATACAGCATCAATCATCGTTTGGTGCGTGGATTAGATTATTACAATCGCACCGTGTTTGAGTGGGTGACGACCAAGTTGGGCGCGCAAGGCACTATTGCAGGCGGTGGTCGATATGATGCGCTGGTTGAGCGTTTGGGCGGCAACGCGACGCCTGCCTGTGGTTTTGGTATTGGCCTAGAGCGCGTCTTTCTGCTCATGCAGGAATATGGTGTGATGGCTACTAATGTACCAGATATTTATCTGGTCAATGTGGGTGAGCAGGCAGAACAGCAAGCTTTTTCAGCTGCAGAAACGTTGCGCGAAACAGGTCTTAATGTCATATTACACGCGGGTGGCGGAAGTTTTAAATCGCAAATGAAAAAGGCCGATAGAAGTGGTGCGCGCTATGCGGCGATTCTGGGCGATGATGAAGCGGCAGCGGGTGCAATATCCCTAAAACCTTTATTACAGGTGGGTGAGCAAATACGCTGTAAACTAAACGAAGTGCGCAGTTTTATTGGGGAATAAAGCATGAGCGAAACCAAACAATTAAATTCTAGCCAATTTTCAAATGCAATTATCGTGCTGGGTTTATTGTTGGCTATTGGCATGGCCAGTGCTGCCTTTATTTTAGGGGTGCAAGCCAAGCGTGCCGTATCTGGGCAGCAAAGTATTACTGTGAAAGGCTTGGCTGAGAAACCCATTTCGGCCGATAGCGCCACCTGGATGCTGAATATAGGCGTGACCGATGCAGAACAACGCGGCGCATTAGAAAAATTAGCCGCAGAGCGTAAGGTGCTCGAGGCCTTTTTGGTAGAACAAGGCTTGCCTAAAGAAACTTGGGATTGGAGTGTGGAAGGTATTGCTGACCACTATGAAGAAATCTTTATCAAAGATACGCCGCGCCAAGTGCGTAAAGGCTTCGATGCTTACCAGTCAGTAGTCATCAGCAGTAAAGATTTAGATAAAATCACCCAAGCGAATCAAGCCGTTTTACAACTGCGTGCTGATAATCACCCGATTACTGCGCAGCCACCTCAATACTTAGTGAGTGGTTTGGAACAAGTCAAAATGTCGCTAATTGCCGATGCCACTAAAAATGCACGTAGCCGCGCCACAGAATTTGTTAAGCAGGATGGCGTAAAAGTAGGCGTGATGAAATCAGCCAACCAGGGCGCATTCTATATCTTAGCCAAGGGTGGCGAGGCCAGTGACGACAGCTATGGCGGCACCTATGATAAATCGACCATCGAGAAAACAGCGCGAGTGGTTGTAACGATTGTTTATAATATTGAATAAGTTAGAGCATAGAGTAAGCTAAATTCGTGAGTGAAATTTTAAAGATTACTAACCTCAGTATTACCCCTAAAAATGAGCCAAGCCGCTTGCTGGTGAATAACGTCACCTTGACCTTATCAGCAGGCAAGACAACCTGTATCGTGGGCGAATCCGGTAGTGGCAAAAGCCTCACCGCGTTAAGCATCATGAGTTTGCTTTCAAAGCAGTTGCAAGCCAGCGGCAATATTGTGTTTCAAGGGCAAGATATTACTCGGCTGGATGAAAAATCACTGCAATCCATTCGTGGTACAAAAGTCGGCATGATTTTTCAAGAGCCGATGACTTCACTAAATCCTGTACTGACTGTAGGTTACCAGATCGG
>JAKFEP010000223.1:0-22104 GCA_036675645.1 Methylotenera sp.
ATGGCTCAAACTCCACCCAGCATACTGACTGCCAAGGCAAGCCAATACAGGCATTTGTGATTTCACAGCAATATTATTTACATCACTAAATCGCACTTCACCCAAACCCCCCATGCAGATTTCAGCAATAATGCGCCCCGCTTCTGCACACCCCGCAACTTCGATACCCGCATCAACAATCGTAGCGCCACTTGCATGTTGAGATACATTAACACTTAAGGCGTCTGCTTGTGCAATCAAGGCAGTTAGCAATGGCCTGCAGGTCTTATGGATACTGGGTTGTGAGGTGCTCGTATTTAAGATATTTTCAATCATTTTGGTTTATTTTTAGCATTTCTGTTAATTTTTCTGCACGTTGTAGCAGTAAAGTGTGTGCTAGTTCTGCTGATTCTGCGTTAGCCAAGACACTGCAAATCGGCATATGTTGGCCGATTTTAACACCGGATGCATCGTTTTCAGCTGTTGGAATGTCTGTCACCCAAGTCGGCCAAGAAAAGTTTTTGGGAATAACTAATGCTTCTTCCGCATACAATATCAATTGTGCATGTGAAATGTTTGTTTTTACTGCGGTATTTGACGAATGATTAGCGCAGCCTTGTAGATGCAGAGGAAGTAAATTTTCATATAGGGAAAATGTGGCACTTAAGCGTGGGTTCAGCTCTAGCACCCAAACATTTTCACCGTCCACAATTGCGTCTATGCTACAAATACCGCGCAAATGTAATGCATTAGTTAGTTTCTGTGCCGCACGCTTAAAGGTGTTATGAATATTGGGTTGCAGAATGACATTACTGATAGCGCCAGCAAAACGATATGGCAAACTTTCAGTAGATGCCAGCAATTGCTGATTAAAACCGATCAGATGTGTTTTGCTCCCATCTGCTACAAATAGCAGGGAGATGGGTGTACCAGTCATTTTTTTTTGAAAATAGGTTTTATCACCATCTGTTAAACCAGCAGGCCGAACATGCATGCCGCCTGAGCCGCCAATTTCCTTACTGAGCCAATGTTCAGGACTGTCTGGAAAACTCGTTTGCACCTTAGGATGCGCAATATTCAAGCTATCCAGCAAGGCAAAAAAACTGAAATCTTTAGCTTGTTTCAGCACTTCGGCTGGATTACCTAAAACTGGCAGCTGTTTTGCTACCCAATCTAACACCTCTGGACAACTATCAAATATGCTGCCGTACAAAAAACCTTCAATATTACTTAAATCTATTTCCGAAAAAACTTGCTTAAAATGACCTTCATCCAGTGCAAAATCATCAACTTTTAATCTAGATACCTGCTTCGCAATTGCCCTAGTTTCTGCATCGATAAAAGCATCTAGCGCAATCACCTCATAACCACCAGCCACTGCCGCTTGTGCGTAACCACGCGCTGAGGCTGCGGAAATGATGAGTGTTTCTGCCAACGGATTAACTAGATTAAGTCGCGCGCCATTGCAAATGCATGCTGATAGTTTAAGTGCTGTGGCCCTTCTGCAGCCAACATTTGCTGTAACATTTGCTGCTGCGTTTTATATTTTAGCTGGCCAATTGCCAGTGCACCGATGCCTAAAATATGGCTATCTGCAATCTTGTCGCCATCACTCATCACCTCTAGCCCTTCTATGCCAGATGGTGCCACTGCATTGACATCTGCCATGACTTTTAAACTGCTAGATTGAATGAAGTCCGCTGTTTTTAGTACGCGCAATCCCGCGGATGCAGCACAAATAGCAACAGACGCATTGGCCGACACCTCTGCTTTTTCTGCATCGCTAGTGCCATCTACTACTTGCAGTTTTACATCGTAGCGCGCTTGTAATTTATCCGCGTAAATTTGCATGCTAGCCATATCTCTATGCGCCACTAATTGCACGGTTGCGGTTTGCGTTGCTGCAATTAAGGCAGCGGTTGAGCCTACTGTGCCACTCGCTCCAAAAATGGCGATAGTTTGCTGCGCAAGTGTTTGATTCATTTGCTTAAGCTGCGCATCTATTTTTGCCAGCATCGCCGCAGCCGTGGTAAACGCTCCAGAAGGATCGGCCATAGTCGACATCTCAAATGGCGTAAACATAGAATTTTTGGCAGCATTTTGCATGTCAAGTGCCAGGTGAATATCACGCCCTCCAAAAAATAATGCTTCACGCTTTATTCCTGACGGGCTACGCGAAAACATGGCATCCTGCGTAAGCGCTTCTACTTCAGCAAGATCAACATTCGTGTATGGCATGATTTTGTCAAAACCCGCGTCAAATGCCATGTTAACGTCGAACGGACTGGCGTTTTTGGCCGCGGTGATGAGATGTAATATAGAGACTTTTTGCATGTCGTTAGCTTTCATAATACTTAAGCCCTTAATCCTGAAGCGCCTAATTCAGATATGCTGGCGCCGGTGTTTTTACCCTGCACCACTTTAAAACTGATATTCGGTTTATCTGCAAAAGCCAGCTGTGCTTGAGCCTGAAGGTTATCAGCCTGCTGCTGGTTTTCTAAGATCGCAAAGCCAGTTGGCCCCCACGAGCTTTGTCCCATACAAGCTACGCCATTGTTTTGCAGCCAACCTAACACTTCTGCCACCTCTTGGCTGGCGTAGCGACCACCTTGCACAGATGAAAAGTAATCTCCATTGTATGCCTGTAGCGCTTGCATTTGCGCACCAAATGCCAATAAATCTGCATGTTGCAGCGCAGGCAACATGTGATTGATGATCATTGCCCGTAACTCGCATTTTGCAGGCGCTAGTGTCTGGAACGCTTGCAACTCCGCCGCACCATGCACGCCCTTGTGTGCGAAATCTAGTACTAGCAAAACACGCCAGCTATTGGGGAAAGCATACCGACCTGTAATTGTAGGGATTTCGTCGCCATCTTTATTGGTATTTTTACCTGAGTCCACGATGAATCCACCTTGCGCAAATGCCCCAATTCCAATACCGGAGCGCTTACCACGCGCAGCAGCCTTTGCAATTTGCGCTATGGTTAAATTTAAACCAAATAAATGATTTAAGCCTGCACCAATCGCCAATGCCAGCTGTGTGCCAGACCCCAAACCTGCATGCGCCGGAATGGCATGTAATATTTGAACAGAGAAATTAGTTGGCAGGTTAAGTGATTCAACCAGATTTTCGACGATTTTAGTAACATTTTCACTACTTTTAGCAGCAATAACTAGATTTTCACTTTTTGCAAACTGCACTTGGGTGCTGGGTGCATCTATGGCCAACCCCAAGCCATCAAACCTGCGTTCAGGACTGCCAGTTAAATCGAAAAAGCCCATGTGTAACCTGGCTGAGGTTGTAACAGTGACTTGATGATTGGGAAAGTTTAAGGGTGAATTAGAAAACATATAGCATTATTTTATCTTAAGCGCACCTTAGTTTGACGAGTTATTTATAACAAAATATTTAATTTGAATTTCCTTAGCGTGCTAATAATGTCGCGTGACAAGTTAGGGCTATTTTGGCACAATCATAAATAGAACAAGTTCACAAAGAATTACATCTGAAATTCAAAATTATATTTGCCAAAGTTAGGGATGAGCATGACAGCGCACGCAATACCATTTGAACAACTTCGCAACACAGACGTAGGCTCGGTAGGCGGTAAAAACGCCTCACTAGGCGAAATGATCTCACAACTTAGTGCAAAAGGTGTGCGCGTACCTACTGGTTTTGCAACGACTGCCGACGCCTATCGCGAATTTTTGGCGCAAGACGGCTTAGACAAAAAAATAAACGACTTACTGGATAAATTAGATGCAGATGATACGCAGGCGCTGGCTGTTTGTGGCAAACAGATCCGTGATTGGATTATGGATGCGCCCTTTCCAACCGCACTTACCGCTGCCATTGCCGAAAATTACGCGCGTTTAACCGATAACTCTGCTGCTGGGACTACCTTCGCAGTGCGCTCTTCCGCCACCGCTGAAGACTTGCCCGATGCATCGTTCGCAGGCCAACAAGAATCTTTCCTGAACATTCATGGCTTAGACAATATCAATCACGCCATTAAAGAAGTGTTTGCTTCGCTGTATAACGACCGCGCCATTTCATACCGTGTGCACAAAGGTTTTGTGCACGCTGATGTCGCATTATCTGCAGGCGTGCAGCAAATGGTACGTTCTGATATCGGTTGTGCAGGCGTTATGTTTACCATTGATACCGAATCTGGTTTTAAGGATGTTGCGTTTATCACCTCTTCTTACGGCTTAGGTGAAACAGTGGTGCAAGGCGCGGTGAATCCTGATGAGTTTTATGTACATAAACCATTGCTGGCAAAAGGCAAACCTGCCATTGTGCGCCGCACCATGGGCTCTAAGCTGATTAAAATGGTGTTTAGCGACGCCACGCAAGCAGGCAAAAGCACGCTAACGGTGGATGTTGACCCTGCGCAATCAGACGTATATTCATTGTCAGACGCTGATATTTTAGAATTGGCTACTTATGCCATGACGATTGAAGACCATTATGGCTGCCCAATGGATATTGAGTGGGGAAAAAACGGTTTAGATAACAAGCTATATATTCTGCAAGCCCGTCCCGAGACCGTAAAATCACAAGAATCGCTGAAAAACGTGACTGAGTCTTACAAACTGCAGAAACATTCTGCTGTGCCTTTAGTGGCCGGTCGCGCAGTGACGCAAAAAGTAGGCGTTGGCCCTGTTAGAATCGTATTAGACCCATCACAAATGCATGAAGTGCAGCCAGGTGATGTGCTGGTAGCCGACATGACCGATCCGAACTGGGAGCCCGTGATGAAGCGCGCCTCTGCATTGGTGACTAACCGTGGCGGGCGTACTTGCCATGCCGCGATTATTGCGCGCGAATTAGGTATTCCTGCCATTGTCGGTTCTGTTAACGCGACCGACTTGTTGCGTGAAGGTGAAATTGTCACGGTTTCATGTGCTGAGGGTGAAACTGGCTTTGTCTATCATGGTGCGCTCGATTTTGAAGTGTCCAGTCAAGCTAACAGTGCTTTGGCGAAACCGCCTTGCAAAATCATGATGAACGTAGGCAATCCCGATATGGCGTTTAGTTTTGCACAAATTCCGAACGATGGCGTAGGCTTGGCGCGATTAGAATTTGTCATTAATAATATGGTTGGCATTCATCCTAAAGCCATTTTAAACATGGACGCCATGCCCAAGTCGATTCAGAACACGATTAAAAGCCGTGCGCGCGGCTATGCTTCACCCAAACAGTTTTATATTGATAAAGTTACTGAGGGTGTGGCTACGATTGCTGCCGCATTTTATCCAAAACCAGTGATTGTGCGCACCTCAGATTTTAAATCGAATGAATACAAAAAACTGATTGGTGGTGAAATTTACGAGCCTGACGAAGAGAACCCGATGATGGGCTTTCGTGGTGCAGCACGCTACATGGCTGAAGACTTTCAAGAGTGTTTTGCCATGGAATGTACTGCTATGAAAAAAGTACGCGATGAAATGGGCTTAACCAACGTAGAGCTGATGATTCCATTCGTGCGCACACTGGAAGAAGCTAAAGCAGTGACTGATATCATGGCGAAAAATGGCCTTAAACGTGGCGAAAACGGTCTACGTTTGATTATGATGTGTGAGATTCCTTCTAACGCATTATTGGCCGAACAATTCTTAGAGTATTTCGATGGCTTTTCAATTGGCTCTAACGACCTTACCCAACTTACCTTAGGTGTAGATCGCGACTCTGGCATTATGGCCAACAGCTTTGATGAGCGTAACGATGCCGTAAAAGTGCTACTTAAAATGGCGATTAGCACTTGCAATCGCTTAGGCAAATACGTCGGCATTTGCGGTCAAGGCCCATCTGACCACCCTGATTTCGCTGAATGGTTAGTAGCGGAAGGCATACAATCAGTTTCACTTAACCCAGATACAGTTGTCGCTACTTGGCAGCGTCTTACTAAAAAGTAAGCGAAAAATAAGTTGCTACAACAGCGTACCGTTTTTTTCATCTCCGACGGCACCGGCATCACAGCTGGCGCACTTGGGCAATTATTGGCGCACTTTCCGCAAACCAACTTTGCCCAGGTACGTGCGCCATTTACCGATTCTATCGAAAAGATTGAAGAAGTTAAGCAACGTATTTTAATTGCTAAAGTGGCTGATGGCATGCGCCCGGTGGTGATTATGTCCTTGGGCAATGTCGAGCATCGCTTGCTGATTAAGGCAGCCGACGCCTATTTTATCGACTTATTTCAAACGTTTATCGACCCTCTAGGCTTAGAGCTAGCGCAAGAGCCACTCACGGGCAAAGGCATTGCGCATGGCGTCATGGGTGCTAACTACCACGAGCGTATGGAAGCGATTAACTTTACGTTGGGCCATGATGATGGCATGACTAACAACGGCTTCGAAGAAGCAGAAGTGATTCTAATTGGCGTATCACGTTGCGGAAAAACACCAACCAGCGTCTACTTGGCGATGCAATTTGGTATCAAGGCTGCGAATTACCCACTGATACCCGAAGACTTTGAGCGTGGCACCCTGCCGGAGGTGCTGTACAAGCATTTACACAAAATTTTTGGCCTGACCATTAAAGCAGAGCGCTTGCACAATGTGCGCAGCGAACGCCGCCCAAATAGCTTTTACGCATCCCTAGAAAACTGCAAAAAAGAAATTGCCACGGCGGAACGCCTGATGCTTAAAAACAATATCACATGGGCGGATTCTACCAGTCGCTCTGTAGAAGAACTGTCAGCCATTATTTTGCAAAAAATCCGCCAGCCAGCTGGTTAAATGATTCCATTAAAAAAAGCGCTTTAAGGCGCTTTTTTATTTACTTAGATAGGGTTTAAACTTAGCGACTAGGTCAGCCGAATCCGGTTTGACGGTACTTTCAAATGCAGTAACCTCTTTGCCACCCGGTGCAATGACATATTTATAAAAATTCCACTGTGGTGCAGTGCCAGTTTTGGCTGCCAATTGCTTATAAAGCGCATTGGCATTAGGCCCGGCAACCGAGCTTTTAGTAGCCATAGGGAACTGCACGCCGTAAGTCATTTTACAAAAATCACCAATCGCTTTATTGTCACCTGGGTCCTGCCTAAAATCGTTAGAGGGAAAACCTATAACCAGCAGGCCGTTCGCTTTATACTTTTTATATAAACCTTCTAGCGCCTCGAATTGCGGAGTAAAGCCACATTTACTGGCAGTATTCACTACCAGAATCGGTTTGTCTTGATAATCGCATAAATTCAACGTATCACCCTGCAAGGTGGTAATTTTGTGGTTATAAAGCGCTGGGCAGGCGGCACTAGAAATAGTTGAAGTCATGGTAGCAAATAATCCTAAACTGAAAGTAGCGAGCATTTTTGCAACAGGATATTTCATGTTTTCATCTTTCACACTTAAGCTAAATCAAATTCCAATGCTTAAATTGACTAGCCAAAAATAAATTCGTTCGGCTTACTTGCCACATCAGGCAAGTAATTGATACAGCAAACCGCCTAATGCAAAGATCGCAATCAATTTCATCACACTTAATTTAAATTTAAACAGCAATACAATGGCGATTAAAACCGCTGCCATAGAGACTGCATCCATATTGGCTTGCAGGCCATCAGAAAAAGACACGCCGGTTGGCAAAATACCATTAGGGAAAATTAAGTGTTGCGCAAAAAATACTGCCAGACTCACAATCACCCCTACTACCGCAGCGGTGATTGCAGTAAGCGGCGCGGTGAATTTAAGGTTATCTTTAGTCGACTCAATAAACGGTGCACCCACGAAAATAAAAAGAAATGAAGGTAAAAAAGTAAAAAAGGTAACGATACAAGCAGCCATGACCGCCGCGGCAAATGGGTTTTCAAGCCCTGCGTGGCTCCAGCCACCGACAAAACCCACAAACGCAACCACCATAATGAGCGGTCCCGGTGTGGTTTCACCCAAAGCCAACCCATCCATCATCTGCACCGGCGTTAACCAAGCATAATGTACTACCGCACCTTGGTATACGTATGGCAACACCGCATAAGCGCCACCAAAGGTCAGTAGCGCAGCCTTGCTAAAAAACCAGGCCATTTGTGTAAAAGTCGCATTCCAACCCAAGCACCAAGTCAACAGCAGCATGACTATCAGCCAAAGGGTCATGCCAATTACAATAAATTTTGCCACGGTTTTATAGTTAAATTTTGCATGCTCAGGTGTTGGCGTGTCGTCATCAATGACGGATTGACCATAGCTCGATTTACTGGTTTTATGCGCGCTACGATTGATGAACAGTTGCGGCTGAAAGCGATTAACTAGAAATCCAATAGCTGCTGCCACTAGCACAATCCATGGGAATGCTATTTTAAATAGTGTAATCGCCAAAAATGACGCAATAGCGATGCTCCATAATGCCGGGTTGGTAAGGGTTCTAGCGCCTATCCTATACGCGGCGAACAACACAATCGCCACCACCGCAGGTTTAACACCATACAACACCCCTGCCACCGCGGGCACATCACCAAAACGCATGTAAATGTAGCTTAGCCCAATTAAAATCAACAATGATGGCAATACAAACAAGATGCCTGCAATCAAGCCACCACGCGTCTTGTGCATTAGCCAGCCAATATATGTTGCCAGTTGCTGAGCTTCAGGGCCTGGAAGCAGCATGCAATAATTCAGTGCATGTAAAAAACGTTTTTCTGATATCCAGCGTTTATTTTCAACTAAGTCCTGATGCATGATGGCTATTTGGCCCGCTGGTCCGCCAAAGCTGATAAAACCTAATTTCAGCCAGTACCAAAACGCCTGTTTTAGGCTGGGAGCATGTGGAGCTTCGGTGAGCCGGCTAGAGGAGTTTTTTTGCATCGTCGTGCATCAAATGAAAGTGGCCTATATTACCTAAAAATAAGGGCTTAAAGGTGAAGCTATCAAATTAAATCTATGTAATTTTTGGCATGCAAAATGCTTAATATTTACTACTGGCGTAGGCTAGTGAAAATTGCAGAAAGGAAGATTGATATGCCTAATACAATAGTAAAAAATGCAGATAAAATTAAATTATTAGATCAAATGTTAGAAGATATTGCAGGCGATGAGCTTGAGGAATACGACACGCCTGAATATGATATAAATGCCGAGGTGCAGCACTATATCGAAGAAGAAGCACTTGACCTTATACACTAGCTTTTAAGCTAGTTATGCATATTTAAAAGGTGTGGCGGAGAGCGAGGGATTCTTTCTCCTCCTATACAAATCAAGTACTTAGTCACCTAGTAGTGTGACCAGTGTTACGTATTAGTGTAACAATGTGCAATGCATTTTAACCCAAGACAACCTACCTTGCTTAGGCCTTTAATGAAATTATGGGTAGGCTAAAGCCAAGGCATTTTGATGCTCTTGTGTAATAGAGCTTTGTACATCCGCTAACCACTCAAAAAGCTTGTCCCAATTATTAAGACTAAATACTTTAACGTTATATTTGTCCTCTAATGCTATCTGTGGTTTTTTCATCAATTCTGCCATTGCCTTGTCCATTACGAATGCATCGCAGTAGGGAGCATATGTTGCAATATGCCCTACGTCATTGAAGAATCCTCGAAGTTTTCTTTTAGCCTTCTCACGATTGGCATAAGCACCTTCTTTGACCATTGCTTTAAGGGTTGCAAAAGTAGTTGCTTCGATAGACAGGTATGGCAATTTAGCAAATGTTTCTGAGTGCATATAAGTCATACATAATCGCAAAGCTTGAGGAGGTGGAGTGGTTTTGGGCAATATATGGATTAGTCGTTCAACAAGTGTAGAGGTTATAGGCGAATCCAACAAAGCATCATAATCTCCAGCTCCTATTCTGGCAACATATTCAAGGTAGGAGTCCATATACCCTTTAGCTGCTGCGTTTAGCTCGAATTTTACGTCCTCCTCAAATGAATAACTTGACTCACGCCAATCATCAAAACAGTTCAATAGCCCATCTATAGACTCAGCTTTTAAGTCCTTAATGAGTTCTATATCTCCTAAATACTTGCCCACATCTATCCAAAAGTAATCTTCCCACTTGTGTATATCGTTATCAAAAGCATCACTCTCCTCTATGGTGTAGTCTGAGGATAAGCCACTAAGCCAGCCTTTAAATCCTTTCAAGATTTGCTTTTGCTGAACATCGTATGCGGCTTTGAACTTATGCCCCCTACTGGTGTGTTTAATAAAATCATACAGCTCTACTCGGTGTTCCCACTGATGAGTCTCGTGTTCATGAATTGATGAAAATGGAGCGATAATAAGCTGTTGGTTTGAAAGTCGCTGAATTTCTTCTGCTGCTTTTATGAAGGGGGCTGATTGCCCTTTGAATGCTTCACTATAGAAAAATTGGTCTAGATAGATGATTTTCTTCTTGATAGCTGGCAACTCAGTTTTGAATGACTGCGAACACTTCCCGCAACCTTGCAATAGGTGAGTGTCTATAACCATAACATTCCCGAAGCAGTTTAGCCCACCACAATAAGGGCAGTTACCAGTTATCTTAGTAACGAGCATTATTCAACCTCGAAATGAACAATTAATCGAAGAATTATATCTTAGTAATTTTGCAGAAATTAATTGCCTTTGATGTATCATGCTTGAACACTGTAACACTAATCAAGAGCTATCATGTCACACGGCGGCAAAAGACCTAACTCTGGCCCTAAGAAGCCTATGAGTCCATACGGCGAGAAGACCTCAGTTATACGAGTACCTGGCAGCATTAAGTCTGAAGTGCTTGTCTACTTAGCTGCGTATAAGAAACGAGTAACTACCAGCTCAGTACCTGAGCATGAATTGCCTCAAGCCTTACCTAATCCACCTCAGCTAGCTAGACCTATCTATAGCGGTAAAGTATCAGCAGGTCAATCACGCTTCCCTTCGCCAGCTCAAGACTATGAGCAGAAGTTTTTAGACCTTAACGAACGATACATTAACAACCCACCTGCTACCTTCTTCTTCGACGTTAAGGGCAACTCTATGGAGGGTGCTGGCATCTTTGAGGGTGACACTGTCATAGTTGATAGAGCTATCAAGCCTAAGTCATCTAGTATCGTTATTGCAGAGGTAGATGGAGAGCTAATGGTAAAGCGACTATATAAACGCGGGAATGTCGTAAAGCTGCTTTCTGAGCATCCTGAGCATGCGCCCATATCGTTTTCAGAGGGTCAGGAGCTGATTATCTTTGGTGTCGTAACCTATGCCATCCACCAGCCCAAATAACCGTGTATACGCGCTCTGTGACGCGAACTCTTTTTACGCATCGTGTGAGAAAGTATTTAGACCAGACCTAAAATACACGCCTGTTGTAGTCCTATCTAATAATGACGGATGTGTGATAGCTCAGAGTAAAGAAGCTAAGGCTATGCTAGACCTCTACATGTGTAAGCCTTGGTTTGAAGTTGAAGAGGAAGCTAAGAAGCTAGGTGTAGTTGCGTTCTCTTCTAACTACGAGTTGTACGCAAATATGAGCAATCGCTTCATGGCTACCCTCAGACAGTTCACTCCCAGACAGGAGGTATATTCGATTGATGAATCGTTCCTTGACCTCACTGGTATGAAGCGTGACCTAATTGCTTACGGTAAGGAAATTAAAGACACAGTGTTGCAGTGGACGGGCTTACCAATCTGTGTAGGTATGGGTAGCACTAAGACACTAGCTAAGCTGGCTAATCACTGTGCAAAGAAGCAAGCTCACATGAATGGTGTATGTGACTTCACTAGCATAAGTGAGGAAGAGCTAGACAGCATGATGCAAAAGCTACCTGTATCAAAGGTATGGGGTATCGGAAGTAAGCTAGAAGCCAAGCTCAATAAGTTAGGTGTACATAATGTACTAAGACTGAAGCGAGCTGACCCTAAACGTATTAGAGATGAGTTCGGAGTGTTACTAGAACGAACTATCAAAGAGCTTAATGGCGAGTCATGGCTAGAGTTAGATGAAACACTACCAGAGGCTAAGCAAGTGATGAGTTCGCGTTCGTTCGGTACTAGGGTCAATACATTAGCAGAGCTAGAAGAGGCAGTTAGCTTTCATGCTTCTAATGCTTGTGCAAGGCTTCGTAAGCATGGTCTATTTGCCAACGCTGTATATGTATTCATACAGAACAGCCCCTTCGATAAAGCTCCGTTCTATGGTGCAAGTTTAGTAGTTGCTTTACCCTCACCTACCGACAACACAATGCAGATAAATAAGACTGCACTATGGATACTTAAAAAGCTTTATAAGGAAGGTATCTACTATCAGAAAGCGGGTGTAATGCTTATGGAGTTAGTACCTGCACAAGGGCAACAGACTGACTTCTTTGGATTCACACTAGGGGAGAATAAGGCAGGTAAACTAATGGATACACTCGATAGTATCAATCAGAAGTATAGTAAGGGTACTATCAAGCTAGCTTCTGAGGGCATCAATAAAGCTTGGGTAATGAGGCGAAGTTTTAAGAGTCCGAACTACACTAGTGATTGGCGCGAATTGCCAAAAGTAAACTGAACCACAAAAATGCATTTATGAACAATAACTAAAAGATAATAAGGAAGAGAAGCATGTCTCAAAAAGTATCTGAAGTTTATTCTGAGCTATATCATTACACGACTGCCATAGGCTTACAAGGCATAGTAAGTAGTCAAACAATCAGAGCCACACATTATGAATACGTCAACGATACTGGAGAGTTTAAGTCATACTTTAAAGATAGGTTGCCTCTGATATTGCATGACTGTGTGGGAGCAGCCTTAAAGCAAGCTTACGAAAGCAATCCTATTGCAAAGAAAGTTCTGGACGAAACTGGTGGACTAGAAATCTCTACAGAGCGTATTGAAGAGGAACTTGCACGTGCAATGACTACTGCGGCTCAAACCACATTTGAGCCTTACTTAAGTTCATTTTGTGGAGCATTTGCTAGTAATGTTATTAATGATGGGCTACTGAGCCAGTGGAGAGGTTATGGTTCTGACGGTGGATATGCAATCGTATTTGATGCTAAAGCAATAGAGGAACTCCTAATCCAGGAAGCAGAAGAACGTCATTACTATTTTATTATGTTTGCTGATGTTGATTATTACGATCATCGGATAGGAGACAGTTCAAAACTCGAAGAAATGCATATGTACGAGGAACAAATAAAAGCAGCTATCACTAAGTACATACTATCAACTAACAAAGATGACTTAGATGATACCGTTACACCTCTCATGGGGATGTCAGGCGCTCATAAACATATTGGGTTTAGTGAGGAGGCTGAAGTTAGGATTATGGCAATCCCCATGACAAAAGCAGACTTTAATGAGCTTGAAGAGTCTGGTGGAAAAGATAAAAAACCAGTTGAATATGACTTCTATATCAGAAATGGCATATTAGTACCGTTTATTTCGTTATTTCAAGGTAAAAAGCTCCCAATAAAAAGAATTTTAATTGGCCCTCACTCTGATAGAGAGAGAAGAAAGAAATCGGTTCTTAAGTTACTAGCTAAGTACGATATTGATGCGGAAGTAATTGTTTCTGAAATTCCATACGCTGGGAAGTAATGGGTTACATGGTGTCGCCATTAATTTGTCGAGCTTGCCTTTCAAGTAAAACAGCAAATATGAATTGGTTTAATAGCTCAGTATTCATAGCGTTGCCTTAATTTGATTAGGTAGTGGAGCAGGTGCAGAGGTTAAGAAGCTTGAGGGTGTTAGCTTGAGTAACTCTGACGCATCAACGTGGTTTGCATTCAACCAAGGTAAATACTCCTCATCCTGCAAAACCACTATAGAGCGCTTTTCATCTTGTGGCTTGTGGAAGTGCTTCATCACTGGATGACCCTCAGCATTGATTGTAAGCATTGAGAACGAGAAAACTATTTCACCTGTATCCTTATCTACAAAACGTTCCCATATTGAGGCTACAGCAAGAGGCTGTGAGTCGCTGCGCTTAATACCCCACCTTACAGCTTTCCCAGTCTCCCAGTTAGGCTCATAGAAATTATTCATTATCGCTAAGCCGAACTGCTTATTACGCCATGCATTTCGATAGCTAGTCTTCTCGGTAACGGTCTCGCTGCGTGCATTGTATGTCTTAGTCCCGTAACGTTTGTCAGTAGCCCAGAAAGGCCTTAACCCGAACTCTGCTAGCTCACATCTAGGCTTGCCTTCATGCATGAATATAAAGGGTGCTGGATACGTAGGGAATACTTCGGCTCTCCATGGTTCATTTGGTAAGCTGCAATCAAAATGTGCGTTTACCCATGCTTCATCGGCTCTGGAAATAGGAGTGTAATTACTGCACAAATTACTATCTCTTTACGGTAAAAGGTTCAAGAATCCAGAGATTTTATCCCAACCTTTTGATCCATACCCTATAAGAGTAATAACCGTTTCAGCAGATTGTACAGTTGAGCTTACTTTTTGCCATACGCTTTTAAACTTTTTTACTGTCTCGGCATTTGCCCCTGACAGCTCAACATCTAATTCATCACCTACGCTTACCACATCCCCCAAAGCTTCGTGTAATGCACTTTTAAGAGCTTTTACACCACTAACTGGGTATACCGCTATTGCAATTTTGATTCTTTTTATATGGTGCTGGATTATTGATTTAAGACGGTAAGGTAAAGTGCTAGCAACTAAGGATGCTTCCAACTCCTCAACTTGGATTAGTATGTTATCTAAATCTTCTTGACTCACTTGTGTCTCTTCGTTTGGAAGCATGTCACTGCATAAGTCAAGCATTAACAAGGTATCTGCTGTTAGATATTGCTTTACGGCACTCCATGTACTTGGAAGTAGCATAGGACTAATCGCCTCATGAATCTTACCTACGTGTGATTCAATTATCTCCTGCCTAACCAAACCAGCCGTCTGTTCTTGTAGAATTAATGATTCCAAACGAATTGCATTCAAACACTCTGAAACCACCAACGCTTTTGTAGCATGGTTGGGGTGGCTAATTCGAAAAGTTTCACCCCATGCCTCAAGAACTTGCTTATTATCTTTGAAGAACAACCCAGAAAGAAGCTTATGAATTCTGTAAGCTGAGTTTATTTTCCGTTCCATGTAATAACCACTTTCTAGAGTTGTAAATTAACTCACTAAAGTATATATCACAGTATAAACAATTGGTATTTACCTACTTCTCTTTCTCCAGTCCCAAGGAGCTACAGGGTTTGGCTCAACCCACAATCCAAGCTTAGCTTCTGTAGCATCTCTCTGAGCATGTAGGTACATAAGTCTATCCTCAAACTCCTGCTCCTTCTTGTACTTACTGTAATGCCAAGCTAGACCACGCTTAACTTGCTCTAGGTTAGCATCCAATTCATTCACTAGCACCTTACCTACTAAACGCCCGTAGCGGTCTGTTTTTGACCAATCCACCTGCACAGTCTTGTCATACACTAAGTCAGACAGAGACTTCTTCGAAACTTGCCCGAAGGGTTGCTTCTTCTCAGGTGCATCTATACCAGCTAGCCTAATCTTATATTGGGTATTGCTTGCATCAAGCACTGTGATAGTGTCTCCATCAGCTATACCGACTACTCTGCCTTGTAGTAAGTCAGCCCACACTTGAGTTGTGTAAAGAAAGGCTAGGCTAACAAGCAAGTATTTAATCATTGCAGGATTATCTAACAGGCTTCATAAAAAGGACATATGTAAGCGCGTGTAGCTGCATCATTTTTAAAGCTTGTTCTTCGCCTTTTCGAGTTTTTCTTTCTCCATTTCGAGTCTGTGCTTTTCAAAATACTCTCGTAACGCAGTCGAACTATCCTTTGACGATACGTTTACATGAGGGGCTGCCATCACCTTTGGTACTCTTGTAACTACTTTACAGCTCTCCTTGTATGCCTGTATCTCTGCCTCTTCAAACCTTATGGCATGTTTACCGAATCTATAATGGGTTATCGTTCTACTCTTAACTAAATAGTAGATATGACTTCGGCTCACACCGAGCATTGCTTGAGCTTCCTTAGTGTTCAACATGGAAAATTCCTTTGGTAGATTGTAATCGTATAGCTAACTGAATTGCCCTTGGGTTAGCCTTACAATCTTAGCTACTTGTGAAAATGTTGGCTACTTATCTAGGAATGAGCTATTTGCAGATAGCCCTTAGAATATAGGTCTCAGAGCAATAGCTCAAGAATATCGAATTACAGAAACACGCTATAAAGGATTATTGTTGAATGGCCTTAGCTTCGGTATCAGGCTAAAAGTAAACGTGTGCAAGGTGCTACAAAATCTCTATTAGCATTACTAAAGAATGCCTATCTTAAACGTTTTATGCGGTTTCAAGATAACGATACAGTGATGTTCTACTTATACCGAACTTATCAGCTAGTGCCTTACGATACTTACCATGATTTGCAGTATCAAGTGCTAGCAGCTCTTTAACCTGCTCACCTGACAGGGCTTGCTTTCTGCCACTATATGCACCTGCTGCTTTAGCAATAGCTATGCCTTCTCTTTGCCGCTCTCTGATTAAACTACGCTCGAACTGAGCGAATGCACCTAGCATCTGTAAGGTAAGCTTAGAGAAAGGGTCTGCCTCTGAGGTGGTGAATACTAGGTTCTCTTTGAGGAACTTCACACTTACACCTCTAGCATTAAGCTCTTCTACTATGTTGAGCAGGTCTACCAGATTACGAGCTAGTCGGTCTAAGCTATGCACTACTAGAGTATCCCCTGTGCGCGCGTACTTTATGGCTTCCTTGAGTGCAGGTCTTTGAGTATCTTTACCACTGGCCTTATCCTCAAAAAGTCTATCTAAGCTAAGTTGATTCAGTGCTTCTAGCTGGCGTGCTGTATCTTGGTCTACAGAACTGACTCTAGCATAGCCAATGACATGACCATTAGTACTTGTGTTGTTACTCATACAAACTCCTTGATAAGTGTTAAATAAAGTCTAAGACATAATGTTACATGTGTCAAGTAATTAATGTATGGACTTATATGGTACACATATCCAAAGGATATAAGCACTTGTGCTGTGTCACGTATGAGTACACTCTAACGGTACATATCAGTTATAGCCTTGCGGCAATAGGCGGTGCTTTTCCATGAGGTTACCATCCTCAATAAGACCACAGACGTAAGCTCTATCGTTCCATTCCTCTTTTATGGCATAAGCGTGATTCATTGCAAGATTCTTACACGCTTCAAGCCCGATGCTTGAACCTATGAACTCATTGTCTGCTTCGTTATCATCTTCAAGGTTGTGCCAGTAATAAACATCGTAGGTTGCTTCTTTGATAACATAATCACATGAGTATTCAGAAGCATACTCTTCACACTTGCCGCATGAGGTAAGTACTAATATTAGTGCCGACATTGCCATGACTCTATTCTTCGATAGCTTTTGATTATGCATACCTTACCTCTCTAACATAAGCCAAAGTGTATATTGTAGCTTACACATTAAAGTAGTTTTACACATGACTTAAGGGTATGGGGACTATAGATACTAGTACTGTCTCAAGGAGAGTGTTCGTAATTCTATTTCTAATTTTGGTATCAAGTGATAGCTTGTTACTTAAGTACTAGTAGATAGCACTTCTACTTAATCGTAAGTTCATTCAAGATAGTGCTAACAATCAGTATTTCTACCTTACTTACTCATTCATTCAAGTCGGTTCTTTTCTAGTGTTCTAAGCTTATGTTACTAGAGTAGTTTGACTATGTAATTTACTAGCACTTGTCCTGTAGCGCTGTATGCTACGTTGTAGAGTCACTAGCTTGGTTGCATCAGTACTTATATGGTTTGTTACTAATGTACTTATTGGTATGACTCTGTACTTACTTGTTTATTAACTTGTTGATAGTACTCATCTAGATATATGTAAATGTCCCATAAATCATTTTTTGGAGGAATTTTCAAGCCTGCTTATCCTATAGGAAGTAAGAACTTTTTTAGCTACTAACTACATTTGAATAGCTAGCAATGGAAGCACTAATCCAGTGACCTTGTACTTAGCCATAGCTTCGGCTAGTGGTCGTAATGGATACTTGTCAGAACCGTAATTGCCTGCCACATCACCACTACTGTGTCCTGTAAGTGCGTTGTGTACCTCTGTGGCAATACCTGCATTGCGAGCATAGTCCTTGAAGTTATGTCTAAAGCTATGGAACACCATTTTGGTATCAGTAACCTTAATTTTTTCTCGTAGATATTTACCAAACCATTTTGACCAATTCCCACTTAGCGAGCCATACGATTTTGCTGGCTTTAACTCTGGGAATACTTGCACACCTGTTTGTGTCAGGACGTATTTTATGAAGCCTAGAGCAATCAAAGTTTGGTGTATAGGGATACGTCTACGACTGCTAGAGTTTTTAAGCTTCTGCCCCTCACCTCCATCCGTGATGCGTAAAATCCATACAGAATGCGCGTTGTCATGCTCGTCTTGATAGCTTTCTTGAATTACATCGCCAACATGTAACTGGCATAATTCATCAAGCCTTGCACCTGTGAATAGAGCTAAAAGTGGTAGCCAATATGCAGCCTCACCTTTACCGCCTATTGGCCTTTCTGAGTTGGTGTATATTGGCGAATTAAATATGGCCTTGAGTGCTGTTAAGTCAAACGAGTTGCGCTTAGCTTTTGCAGATTCATTGGTCTTTATCTTAGTACCTGATGCAGGATTAGTCTCTATGATTGCTTGTTGAGTTGCATAACTGAGTAGTGTGCTTAGTTCTGTTAGGTATTGATTAGTATTTGCTGCCGTAAAACCAGATGCTAGCATTGCATCCTTAAAAGCAATGGCATGAACTTTTTTAATCTCTGTAATTGGCAACTTGCCCACAACCACTTCAAAGCGCTCTATTACACGATTCATCTTGGCTACAGTCCGTTCCCTAGGCTTACGCTCAGCAGCCCATTGAGTTACCAGTTCTGATAGTAAGCGCTTTGTACTCGTAGATTCAGGTCTAATCAGCTTGGTAAGAGTTGATATTTTTGTCCTAAAGTTCGTGTCTATTAATGGGAGGTCTTTCATTGCTCTCAAAGCATTGACTGCTTTAATTTGTGCCTCAAGCTTCCACATTGGCTTGGGAGTATCTTCAAATGGATGCAGTCCTGTACTTATGTACTCTTGAGCATCGGCTACAAGGTTGTCCAAGGATGCGTTAAACGCCATCCATTCATTTCTATCACCCAACGCTTTTTCTCGACTTGCTTTGAGGCGTTTAAGGAACATGAATGCATATACTTCCTCGTCATCAACATCTAGGCCGTCATCCCACTTTGGAAGCCTTATACTTTGGAATTGAGCCGCTTGTCTATCTTGTGTACTAACAAGCTTACCAGCGAGCTTTGCTGAGGCTGAGGCGAACAAGTCATCATAGTGTGTCCCCATCTTTCTTACGAGTGACTCCGCAACTTTTCTATCCTTAGTGCCAAGTGATTTCATGACCTCTTTGCCAAACATTGTAATGAGGTCTACGGGGGTCTTACGACGATAGTAGTAGGTGCTTCCGCGTTTTGCTAAATGTGTACACATAGTCTCTTTCATTTAAGTTGGTGTAACACACCCTAGTAATAATAAAGACGTAAGTGATTGATTATGCTTGAAGTCCTGCTATTACATGGCTTTCAAGCTTCATGGCGGAGAGCGAGGGATTCGAACCCTCGACAGAGTTGCCCCTGTGCCACCTTTCCAGGGTGGTGACTTAAACCGCTCATCCAGCTCTCCGCATTTCAACATTAACTAATGTTGCAGGTGGCGGATTATATACGATGTAGCACAGCCAATATAGCTGCTTATTAACTATTCTGACGAAAAGCTAGCGGGTTATAGCTTTAGCCTTTAAGCAGATAGGTGTTCACCTCACCTTTGCCTTTAATTTCGATGAGACCACGATGCTCAAGAATAAAATGCTCTTTTAGCAACTCGTATGTCACATCACTCACTTGAATTTGTCCAGATAAACCCGTTTTTTCCATACGACTGGCCATGTTCACTGGGTCGCCCCATATATCATAGGCAAACTTACTGGTGCCAATCACACCAGCCACCACATGGCCGCTACTAATACCAATGCGGAGTTGAATATTTTTTCCTGCTTGGACATTATATTCTGCCACTGCTTGCAGCATATCAATAGCCAATTGTGCAATTACTACCGCATGGTCGTCACGCGCTAGTGGAGCTCCTCCCATCACCATATAGCCATCGCCGATGGTTTTAATTTTCTCTAAACCATGATCATCTGACAAGGCATCAAAACGAGAGAATATCTGACTGAGCATATCAACCAACTCTGCTGGCGGCATTGAAGATGTCATTTTTGTAAAACTCACGATATCAGCAAATAGAATCGTGACAGCTTCGTGGCTATCGGCAATACGCATATCATTATCTTTAAGCCGGGTAGCAATAGACTTAGGTAGTACGTTCAGCAACAGTTTCTCCGAGCGTGCTTGTTCTAAGTTTAACTCAAGCATTGTGCGCTCTTTTTGGCTTTGAAAATAACGCATCACTGCGTACAAAATACAGGTAGTGCCAATGATATTCATCAAGAAAAATGTATCTTTAATATGCGCTGGGATTGGTAGCGAATTACCGGCAAACATATAATTGAGCTTCCATGACAAGCCTGCCAAAAAAGCAAATAAAACAAACCACGGCGTAGAAGGTTTCGTGCCTAAAATCATGAGTGCACCAATGGGCGACAAAATTGCCCAAATAGCAATACCGCTAGAGGCCTCGTAACCACCAATTGCCCATTGCATGAAAAATGGCATTACCAGCAACATCACTAATTGTGTAAAGGTAAAATACTCGAATTTTTTACTGCGGTAAAATATAAGTAAACTGGCATATGACACGATGATGTATAGATAAGGCACAGCCGCCATTAAGGCATAGCCCTCTCCCAAGCCAGACAGCGTATATATCCAAAAAATGCAAACCAAGCTCTCGGCAAAAACCAATAGCATCAGAATGGCTTTACCTAATGTAGAGTCGGTTGGGTTGCTAAGGCTTTGCCAGAACTCCCTGGTGACGAAGAAGCTGGTATATGTGGTAGATGGTGATTTTGAATTTAGCATAAAAATATGTATTTTTAAGCAATCATTATATTGAATTAATTATAAAGCGTACTATAACGCATGAAGCTCACACACACCACACTCTCGTATATTTAGGCTGAATGCAGCCATGTTACTTGTTAAAAAATAATACTTTTTTTGCTTGATTTACCCTCAGCTAAGGTTTATTGTTTAACTCGAGATTGCAATTAATTAAGGCATCAACAACCAAGCTGGGCGCGGTTTTAAAGCCAAAATTAAAACATTCTAAAAAGTTAGAGTGTAATGCGGTTATGCAGGCAGAAACACTACATAAACACAAGCAAAACTAGAGGAGTTGGTATGGACAGCGATACTAAAGTGAGTGGTACGGGTTTGGATACATTAAAAGGCCTTGGCGTAAAAATCCCTTATAAAGCCAAATATGACAACTTTATTGGTGGAAAATTTGTAGCACCAGTTAAAGGTGAATATTTTGATGTGATTTCACCTATTACGGGTAAAAGTTACACCAAAGCGGCACGCTCGAGTGCAGAAGATATTGAACTAGCTTTAGATGCAGCACACAAAGCCGCCGATGCCTGGGGTAAAACCTCTTACACCGAGCGCTCTAACTTGTTACTTAAAGTTGCTGACCGGATTGAACAGAATTTAGAGTTAATCGCAACAGCGGACACCATCGACAATGGCAAGCCAATTCGTGAGACTATGAATGCGGATATTCCACTCACTGTTGACCATTTCCGCTACTTTGCTGGTGCAATTCGCACACAAGAAGGCTCGATTTGTGAAATCGACAATGATACAGTTGCCTATCACTACCACGAGCCACTAGGTGTAGTCGGTCAGATTATTCCCTGGAACTTCCCCATTTTAATGGCAGCCTGGAAGCTAGCCCCAGCGTTGGCTGCAGGTAACTGTGTGGTGTTAAAACCGGCAGAATTTACACCCATCAGCATCTTAATCATGATGGAAGTAATTGCTGATATATTGCCTGCAGGCGTTGTGAATATTGTGAATGGTTATGGCCGTGATGTGGGCGCACCTTTGGCTAATAGTAAACGTATCGCCAAAATTGGCTTTACCGGCTCCACTGCGACAGGTCGCGCTATTGCAACTGCTGCTGCCAGCAACCTCATTCCAGCTACATTAGAATTAGGTGGTAAA
>JAKFEP010000054.1:0-3536 GCA_036675645.1 Methylotenera sp.
TATTGCAAGCGCACTACTGCGTGCGATTGTCCCGATGTTCACCTCTCAGTTTTATTCGAGCTGGGTGCTAGTTGCCTCAATTTTATGGATATTCAGTTTTGCAATTTTCGCATTCATCTATACGCCAATATTGCTAAAACCAAGAACTGATGGAGTTTTTGGTTAGGCTGTTTATCTGAATGAATCGCACACTTATAAGCGTCTTAACAGAATTGTAACCAACATTGTAGGGGCAGGTTTGTAGGATTTCTAATCAATCCACCCTTATCTTTATACTACATGCAAGGCTTAAATTTAACACGTTACATGGACATACAGCACTATTCGGGGTCTATGGAATGTTAGGTATAAGCTTAGTGCTTTATTGTTTACGAGGCATTAAGCCAGATCTTATTTGGGGCCAAAAAGTATTGAAATTAAGTTTTTGCTCCTTAAATATTGGATTAGCATTAATGGCAGTTTTGACTCTTTTACCTATCTGTACATTACAACTCTTAGCTGCGATTGATCATGGGTATTGGTATGCGCGGTCTGCAGATTTTATGCAAAAACCAATTATCGAGACTCTGGTTTGGATGCGAGTACCTGGAGATGTGATTTTTAGTATTGGCGCAGTTGCACTCTGTTGGTTTATATTGGGATTATGGTTGAAACAAAGTTATAAAAAATTGATTAGTTTTTGTTAACTGACTGTCCACTTTGCGCCTTGAGGGATATCAAAACAACAAAAAGCCCACAAAGGGGCTTTTTGTTTAAATCTAGTTTTTTGAGAAAAATCTAGATTTCAATAAAATCCTACAGATACTTAAATATCTAGATTACTTGCTCCCAACGCATTGCTTTCAATAAACGCGCGACGTGGTTCTACGTTATCGCCCATTAATGTAGTAAAGATTTCATCAGCAGCAATCGCATCATCAATTTGCACTTTTAGTAAGCGGCGTACTGTTGGGTCCATAGTGGTCTCCCACAATTGCGAGGGGTTCATCTCGCCCAAGCCTTTATAACGTTGGATGTTGAGCGTATTTTTCGCCTCATTCAGCAGCCAATCTAACGCTTGTTTGAATGTCGCTACAACTTGCTCTTTATCGTTACGCTTAACGACCGCACCTGTGCCAATTAAGCCTTGCAACATATTAGATACTTTTAATATTTGGCGGTAATCGCCGCTGCTTAAAAACTCTGCATCAATGACACAACTTTCAAGGTTGCCATGCACGTATTTGTTCACTTCCAACCTATAGGTATTAGTTTCGGCATCAAACGCCACCAATACCTCGCTGCCTACCGCTCCCAAAATCGGCCGTAATTGCTCTGCCACTTTATTTGCACTAGCTTCGTTATTTAAGTTAATTTCACCCACATCCTGAATCGCACGCAACACACTTTCATCATATAGCGCAGCAATGCGGCGAATAACCGCTTCTGTTAACACCATTTGCCTGGCGATTTCACCTAGCGCATCACCTTTAAGCAGGCCTGCGTTGGTTTTGGTATCCAACTCAGCGTCTTTTAACGCGGAATTGAGCAAGTAAATATCCAGCTCTTGCTGATCTTTTAAGTAACGCTCATCCTTGCCTTGTTTTACTTTATACAATGGCGGCTGAGCGATATAAATATGGCCACGCTCGACCAGTTGCGTCATTTGGCGATAGAAAAAAGTCAGCAACAACGTGCGGATATGCGCACCATCGACGTCAGCATCGGTCATGATGATTATGCGGTGATAGCGCAATTTTTCTACACTAAAATCGTCCTTGCCAATACTGGTGCCCAGCGCCGTAATCAACGTAGCGATTTCTTGACTGCCTAATAATTTATCAAAACGCGCTTTTTCAACGTTTAAAATTTTACCTTTAAGCGGCAAAATGGCCTGATTTTTACGGTCGCGGCCTTGTTTGGCTGAACCGCCTGCAGAGTCACCCTCCACTAGATACAGTTCACACAAAGCGGGGTCTTTCTCTTGGCAATCTGCGAGCTTACCTGGTAAACCAAGGGTATCCATCACGCCTTTGCGGCGGGTAATTTCGCGGGCTTTACGCGCCGCCTCACGCGCACGTGCGGCATCGACAATTTTGCCGCAGATGATTTTGGCATCGGCTGGATTTTCTGCTAAAAAGTCAGCTAACTTGGCAGAAACCACCTCTGACACCACTGGCTGTACTTCGCTGGAAACCAATTTATCTTTGGTTTGCGATGAAAACTTCGGGTCTGGTACTTTTACCGAGAGCACGCAGCAAATGCCTTCGCGCATATCATCGCCGGTGGTTTCCACCTTGGCTTTTTTAGCCAGTTCACTTTGTTCAATATATTGATTCAGTGTGCGTGTCATGGCCGTACGCAAGCCAGTTAAGTGGGTGCCACCATCGCGTTGTGGAATGTTATTGGTAAAACACTGCACGGTTTCACTGTAGCTATCGTTCCATTGCATGGCCACCTCAATGGTCATACCGTCTTTTTCGCCTTTGGCATAAAAAGTTTTGGGGTGTAGCACGGTTTTAGTACGGTTGATGTATTCAACAAAGCCTTTAATGCCACCTGCGTGGGCAAAGTTTTCACTTTTACCGGTGCGTTGATCAATCAACTCGATTTTGACACCAAAGTTTAAAAATGACAGCTCGCGAATACGTTTGGCTAAAATTTCAAAGTGATACTCAACCAAAACAAACGTCTCTACCGAAGCTAAAAAATGTACCTCGGTGCCTTTTTTATCAGTTTTCCCGGTTTGCACCAATGGTGACACTGGCACACCGCGATGAAATTCCATCTGGTGCACTTCGCCTTTGCGGTAAATTTTAAGACGCAACCAATCCGATAACGCGTTCACCACTGAGACGCCCACGCCATGTAGCCCGCCAGAAACCTTGTATGAGTTTTGATCAAACTTACCGCCCGCATGCAACTCGGTCATCACAATCTCAGCTGCGCTTCGTTTTGGATCGTGTTTGTCATCGTCTTTAATATCGGTAGGAATGCCCCGCCCGTTGTCTGAGACACTAATTGAGTTATCAGGGTGGATGATGACCTTGATATCGTCACAATGTCCTGCCAGCGCCTCGTCAATGGCATTATCCAGCACCTCAAACACCATATGGTGCAACCCGCTGCCATCAGATGTGTCGCCGATATACATACCTGGGCGTTTACGCACTGCGTCCAGACCCTCTAAAATTTTAATGCTATCCGAGTTATATTCTGCTTGTGCTTGGGCTTTTGCCATAATGTATCTTTTAATATTAAGTTAAATTTTATGTTAATGAGTGAAAAATGCGCGCATTTAAATACGCATAGGCATAACCACATACTTGTAGTTTTCATCGTTAGGGACTGTAATCAGGCAACTGCTGTTGGCATCTGCAAATGAAAAGTTAATACTTTCATCATTCACATTGTTGAGCACATCGATTAAATACGTGACGTTAAAGCCAATATCCAAACCATCTTTAGTATAGGCTATTTCTAGTTCCTCTTCCGCTTCTTCTTGTTCGGTGTTGGTACTAATCAGTTTTAGATTATTGTTGCTGAGCACCATCCGA